>JBJKSS010000086.1:0-7644 GCA_046703745.1 Spirochaetota bacterium | reverse complement strand
CCTTGTACTCAAAAATAAACAGGACACGTATAAATTCGAATTCACGGAGTCGGATTCCGACCAGTAGTGCATTTCAATTATCCGAAGTCGCATCGGATTCGCCTTTATCGGTCTCATCATCAGGTTTTCCCGCTTTCAGGCCGAATAACCCGAGGATGTCGCCGCTCATCCTGACTGCAGCCTCATTTACCCTAAATTTTTCCGTTGGATAATCAATGTCCGCCTTTACGGAATAACGCCTGGAAAAAAAGAAATCCTTACTGCTTTTTTTAACGCCGGCAAGCGTAACGAAAAATTCGGAGGGTATGTTTTTTATCAGGTTGTATTCGCCCTCATTATATGAATTAATCCTGATGTTCAATATATAGTCATTGACATCCGAACTTGCATCGTATTTATTTATTGAAATCCCCCTGTCTTCAAATCCGGCCCTGATTGATTTGACGATCCCGTCTTCAAGGTCATTTGAAACCCAGTCGTATTTCTGCTTTCTTTCAGTGTCCGGTTCGGTAACCCTGATCTTTTTTAAAGGATAAACAACCGTCAAATCTCCTGATGCATCGAATTTTTTCAGGGAATTATTGTCGATTTTACCATTCTTAATATAACCGTCGGTTACATATAAATTGCCTTTGCGTCCGATCATCAAGTGCAGCGGATAATCAAGCTGCTTCTTTTTATCCGAACCGCCGATGTCGGCCTTATGTTTAAAATCCGGGTCGAGCTTTACAACAACAGCATTACCGCTTATCACATAAATATTGCCGTTCATGTCAATTGAGAGCTCCGAAGGACTGCTGAAACCCGATTCATCCCCGCTGCATTTGCCAAGAAAGTTACCCAACTGGTCGAATTTCTTAATCACATCGTCAGTGCTGTCTGAAACATAGATATTGCCTTTGGCATCCGCGGCAATTCCCGAGGGCCTTGTGAAAAGTGAATCACCGCTGCCCTTACCTCCCCACTTCAGTATGAACTTGCCGCCCGTGCTGAATTTTTCTATGCGGCAATTGCCTGTGTCACATACATAAATATTGTCCGAACCGTCGATGGTGATGCATGAAGGCGAATCAAACATGCCGTCTCCCGTCCCTTTACCGCCCCATTTTATCAACAAATTTCCCTTGTCGTCGAGTTTCTGCACGCTGTCACTCTCTGCGTCAACTATGTATAAGTTCCCCCTGGAGTCGAAAGCCATACCGGAAATGCGATCAAAATTAAATTTGTCGTCTTTACCGCCGCTCACCCATTTTGATAAAAATTTCCCGTCGGGGGCGAATTCCTCTATCCTGTGGTTACCGTTATCCGCTACAAAAATATCGCCGGATGCATCCGACGCGATCCCGCCTGCATCAAAAAACTGCCCGTCATCCGTTTTTTTCGGAATTACGATATCGCCTGTCGCATCCCCGGCAGCATCTTTTACTATCTTCTTGTAAAGATTTTTTCCATTAATTTTGGTGCTGTAATTAATCTCAACCCTCAAGTCTATCCTTTTCTGACCGGAGACCCTGTCGAACATCCTGGATTCGACAAGTTTGCATGATACTATCATCAACATGATGACTGAAAGAAATATAAAATTTTTCATCTGAAATCACTTGAATAAATTATTGAAGCCACAACTACCTATAATTCCACTGCACTGATTTGTCAATATAAAAATGAATAATATTAAAAATTAAAAATAGTAAAGGGTATCGAAACCCTTTACTATAAATACCCTTTAACGCTTATTCCTCTGCCTTTATAAAATAACCGAAGAAAAGCGAAACCGCTGCAATGACAACATGAAGAATATTGTCGGCCAGGTTAAGGGTTATAATTATCAGGTTACCATTAAATATAAAACCCAGTATGGCTACTGCCGCATAAACAATACCGAATACCTGGAAATAAAGCCTGATATACTTCACATTACCGATAATCACGACAATTCCGGCAATTATGCCGGTCAATAAATGAACAATATTATGAGTAATGTCAACCTCAAAAAGCCCAAGAAGATTGCCCATGGGCGAAATCGGCGGAATGAACCCGAGGATTCCGACCACAATAAAAACCACAGCATAAACAATTCCTGTAACTTTTAACATAAGACTAACCTCCTGAAAATCATAATAATTAATTATAATACGCCCTTAACAGAAGGATTATTTTTTTACTTTTTGAACATTATTTGTCTTGAAAGCCATACATGGAAATGGCCGGAATTTTTGATGCAATTTCTTTACAGATTGGGCAGCAAAATATATAATTTACATGAGTGCTTAAAAGCCCGGCAAACAATGGGTTTACCTCGGCTACGCTCGTGTTTCCATGAATAGTGTTATTTCTGCATTAAATACAGGAGGGTAAAAAATGACTTTTCAGACATTAAAGGATGATCCGAAACTGTCAAATATTCAATTTGAAACAGAGAGGGAAATCTGGCCTGAAATAATGCATCATGATCTTGTGGCCAACAATCATTGGCATGAACTGGAAAAATCTTTTCCCGAATACCAGTTGTTTTTAATGGATAAAAATGATGTCGTGGGATTTGGAAATTGCATGCCTTTTCAGTGGAATTATCCGCTGGTTTTTTTACCGCAAAAAGGCTGGGACTGGCTTTTTTTAAAATCTTTAAATGATTTTGAAAAAAACAGAAAACCGAATGTGCTGGGAGGTTTGCAGATTACAATACGAAAAAAATATCAGGGAAACTCATACAGCAAGGTTATAATTAATAAAATACGGGAAACAGGAAAATTGAAGGGCCTTGATAAATTAATCATACCGGTAAGGCCGGTATTAAAATCGGAGTTTCCTTTAATGCCGATGAGAAAATATATAAAACTGCTGAATGAAAAAAAAGAAATTTATGACCCGTGGTTGAGAGCTCATATCCGGCTTGGAGCAAAAATCATCGGTCCCTGCAGGAAATCAATGACCATAAGAGGTTCGGTTGAAGAATGCGAGAAATGGATCGGCAAAAAATTTGTTTCATCAGGCAAATACATTATTGATGGTGCAACGTCTCCATTGATAATAAACACTTCGAATAATACAGGCACATATTATGATGAAAACGTCTGGGTTTATCACAACCTGAAAAATCAGGTAATACCTGCGCGGCCAAGTCGTGTTTACCGGTGAGATTACAAAAATCATTTATACTTAAAAGCATCCTATTTGTCCGCCGGGTTCCTATTTGCATAAATAAAGTAACTGGATCAAGTCAATGAATTTAAGAGTATTGCAAATAGAAGCTCGGCGAAGGGGGATAAAATAAAATTCATATATGGGAACGGCCAGAACTCACCTAAAATAAATAAAAACAGACCGCTTGAATCAGGCGGTCTGTTTTTATTTATTTTAAAAAAAATTATTTATCAAATTTGACAACTGCTTTTCCGGCCAGCTTGACCTCGCCCTTCTGGTCCTCAATATGAAGCTTGAGGTCGGCAAATTTGCCTTTCTCATTCTCATACTTCCTTTTGACTGTGCCTTTGGCGGTCACAACATCTCCGGGCTTCGTAATAGCCTTGAAGCTTACCTCGAATTTCCTGACATTCATCGGGCCGCCTGCCCAGTTTGAAACCATCTGCCCGAGTATTCCCATGATCAGCATGCCATGGGCGATCGTCCCGTCAAGCCCGGCTTCCTTTGCATAATCCGGCACCGTATGGATCTGGTTAAAATCCCCGCTTGCACCGGCATATCTGATGAGCTGAAGCTGTGTTATCGGATCCTTTGTCAATGAAGGCAGTTCGAAACCTTCCTGTATTGTATCAAAATTCGGCAGCATTATTCGCCTCCCGAAATAACAACTATTTTCATTCTGGCAACAAGCATGATCTCGTCACCCTTGTTGAATGTTGTCTGAAAAGTCGCAACATCCATTGCGCCGCCCGATCTAACGGAATCAACCTTGACATGGCCGGTAACCGTATCACCGGGATATATCGGTGAAAAATATTCATATTCTTCTGCCGCATGGAGAAGCCTTTTTACATCAACGCCTATCTCCTTCATCCTGTCCCAGATTTCCGGGTATCCCCAGAAATTCATAAGTGTCGGGAATGTCAGGGGCGCTGGCGTATCCTTATACCCGCTTTTTTTGGCCGCTTCGGCATCAAAATAAATCGGATTATTATCGCCTATCGCAAGGCACAACTCTTTTATTTTTGCCCTGTCCACATGAAATGTAAAAGGATCATACTCCCTGCCGGCTGCATTAACATCAATCATTTCAAATCCTTGATTAAAACTTTTTCCTGCCGATCAGGTTAACAGCATACCGCCGTCGACTACAAGCACCTGGCCGGTAATATATTTTGATCTGTCTGATGCGAGGAACATCACTGCTTCGGCAACATCATTCACTTCACCGTAGGTTCCCATAGGAATTTTAGACATGTACAGTTCCTTGATCTTGTCATCAAGTTCACCGGTCATTTCGGTTTGAATGAACCCCGGTGCCACTGCATTAACGGTAATGTTCCTTTTTGCAACTTCGGCTGCCATGGTTTTTGTCAAACCGATTATCCCTGCCTTTGATGCAGAATAACCAGGCTGTCCGGCGTTGCCCCTTATGCCGACAATTGATGCAAGGCTCACTATCTTGCCGTATTTCGCCCTCATCATCAGAAGCATCGCTTCCTTTGAAACGAGAAAAACACTTTTAAGATTTACATCCAGCACCTTGTTAAAATCATCAAAGCTTGTCCTCATGGTGAGGCTGTTGATGCTTATGCCTGCATTGTTTATGCAAACATCAAGTTTGCCGAATTTATCGCTGATTACCTTGAACATATCCTTAACATCGCTTTCCACGGCAACGGAGCCGGTAATGCCAATGGCTTCAACCTTGTATTTCTCAGAGATTTCTTTTGCCGATTGTTCAACAGCAGGTGAAATATCAGCCAATACAATAGTGGCGCCTTCGGATGCGAATTTTTCGGCAATGGATCTGCCGATTCCCCTCGAGCCGCCCGTTACCAGAACAACCTTATCCTTGAATTCCATATTACGCTCCTTTTCCTTTTTATATTAAGACCGGCCGTTTTAAATGACCCGGAATTTTCAATCAGTATATTTTTTAAACAGTATGACGGCATTGTGCCCGCCGAATCCGAATGAATTGCTCATGGCATAATTAACCGTTCTTTCTTTCATCTTGTGCGGAACAAAATCAAGATCCATTCCTTCATCCGGGTTATCCAGATTGATAGTTGGTGGTATCTTGTTTTCCATAACTGTTTTGGCTATGATCATCGCTTCTATGCCGCCTGCACCGCCGAGGAGATGACCTGTCATCGATTTTGTCGAGCTCACACAGAGTTTGTAGGCATGATCGGCGAACAATTTCTTGATAGCATTGGTTTCCATTTTATCATTGGCATCGGTTGATGTGCCGTGTGCATTGATATAATCGACATCGGTCAGCTTTATACCTGCCGAATCAACGGCTTCCTTCATTGCCCTGACTGCCCCGTCGGCGCCCGGATCCGGAGCTGTGATGTGATATGCGTCGCATGTCAGCCCGTATCCGACGAATTCGGCAAAGATTGTGGCACCGCGCTTTTTTGCATGCTCAAGCTCTTCCAGCACAAGCAGTGCACCGCCCTCGCCCATTATGAATCCGTCCCTGTCCCTGTCAAAAGGTCTTGAGGCTTTTTGCGGCTCATCATTGTGTTCGGAGAGCGCCCTCATGTTTGAGAATCCTGCAAAGCCGATTTCCACGGCTGCGGACTCCATGCCGCCCGAAATGATTATATCGGCCCTGTTGTTTTTTATGGCAAGGAACGCTTCTCCAAGCGCGTTTGTTCCCGAGGCGCATGCCGTCACATAACAGGTATTAACGCCCTTTGCATTCAAGGCCTGCGCAACCCAGCTTCCGCCCAGGTTGGCTATCATCTTGGGAATGAGGAAAGGCGAAACCCTTCTTGCTCCCTTCTGTATTCTCACCTCATCCTGCCACTGGAAGGATTTAATGCCGCCTACTCCGATACCAAGCATAATGCCCATCCTGTAAGGATCGGATACCGGGCTTTTCATGTCTGTAAAGGGCGGCAGTATATTCTCATGATCTTCAGGGTGCCTCATGGGGATCTTCGCTGTCTTTGCAGCTTCTACCATGGTGGCGAAACACAACTGCTGGAAAACATCCATCTTGTTTGCGATTTTCGAATCAATATAATAATCTTCCGGAATAAAGTTTTTAATCTGACCTGAAATAAGACATCTTATTCCATCAAGGTTCAACCCTTCCGTTTTTGTAATGCCGGACTCACCGTTTAAGAGTTTTTTCCATGTTGTTTCCACATCATGAGCCAGCGGATTAATCGTACCAATACCGGTTATAACAACCCTTCGGGACATCAAAGGATCCTCCTGTAAATTTTATGAATACCTTTAAAAACTTTTGGAATAATTAGCATAAATTACAGATTATGTCAACGAATTAAACCCACATCCGGGTTTAACGCCTGTATTATGAAATGAAAAATCATAATCCCGGGCTGTGGTTATCTGCCGATGATCGAAAAGCCCGGTGAAACTGCAAAGGCTTATATTGATTTCCTCTCAAAAAACAATTGAGATTTTCACATTTTTCACACAAACTGCATGAAATAACTTTGCTACAGATACCTGTGGGGCAACAGGATTGTAAAAACCCGGAACAACAGGAAGGACAAAACACTATAAATTGACTTTAAAAGCCAAATCGGTTGCCATAATCCGGTTTTAGCAAAAATGCATATTTTTTTTAATGACCTGTGACGCTTAATCGCCGCTGGTCATTTTTTTTAAAAATTTTTCGATAGATAAATCAATTTCAAGCGATTATTAATTATGCAGAATGCATGATAAATATTATCACAATTGTTAATATTTATTACTTTAAATTTTGCATTTTCCGGTTTATACATTAAACATTCGGAGGTTTGGAATGATCAATAAAGATGAAACATCGATCGGCATCAATAATGAAAAGCATATTAACCTGGACGGGGCACAACCCGTCAGCATTGATCTGGATTACAGGGCACTCGATAATCCGCCGTTTATTCTCGAATGCAGGATAATCGATCATACCGATTTAAAAGATTAATTATCATATCAAATAAATTGACAAAATAGCACTTAAAGAATATAAACAATCAAAAATGACGGGCAGGAAAATGCCGTTCTTTTTTCAAAATAGTTATTAAAAAACAAAAACAGCAAAGAATCAAACATGACCAATAAAGAAAAAATCCGCGTTGCAATAAAAATCGTTTTCCTTTCATTAATTGTCGCAGTAATAACCTGTTTTTCAATAATATATGCCCCGGGTATTATCAGGCTCATTAAAAACACCGAGAAATTCAAGCAATACATACAGTCTTTCGGAATGTGGGGCGTACTGGTCTACATTTTGTTCCAGGTCATACATGTCATTGTTATAATCATCCCCGGTGAACTGACACAGGTGGCAGGAGGATATATTTACGGCACCATACTGGGTACAATTTATACATTCATAGGTGTGTTTGTGGGAGTCGTAATTGTTTTTTTTGCAACAAGATTATTCGGCTATTCCCTGATCAAATTTTTTATCCCGAAAGAGAAATTGGAAAAATACAACTATCTTATTAATAGCCCGAAGGCAGAGGT
>JBJKSS010000085.1:0-3679 GCA_046703745.1 Spirochaetota bacterium | reverse complement strand
TGAACAAGTTGTATTTCCTGGCCAGCGGCATGGCGATGAACCATATCAAAACGAACAGTGCGAATCCTTCAAAAAGCGCTTCATAAATTTGTGAAGGGTGCCTCGGCAGGTTTATGCCTATGATATTTGTATTGAGGACATATCCCAGGACATTATGTATTTCATGCCCTGCCCTGTCCATAACAGTACCCGCCGCCGTATTTACGTTCCATCCGAGTTTTGCTATCACCTCTTTTGCCGGGGCGAAATCAAGGGGCACCTTGTCTGCATTGGGAAACAGCATGCCTATCGGACTGGCGGTTATGCGCCCCCACAACTCGGCATTTATGAAGTTACCCAGCCTGCCGAAGGTATAACCCAGCGGAATGCACGGGAAAATCAAATCGCACAGCTCCCTGAAATTGATCTTTTTGATCTTTCCGAATATTATTGATGCGGTCAAAACTCCGATTACGGCGCCGTGATATGCCATGCCGGAGAAACCGGAAAAAGTGCCGTTGAACGGCAGTATGATTTCCATGATATGGCCGCCGTAATAATCGAATCTGAAAGCAAAACAATAAATTATCCTTGCTCCATAAATTACTCCCAGTACTTTCCAGAACCAGTCTTTATGCATCTTTTTCATTCTTATAAGCACTATCATCAGTATGACGGCAAGCAATACGACTATGTTGAAGGCTATCGCTCCGCCGTTTGCCGGTGTAATCCCTGTAAAAGGCAGGAGTATTTCAAGCGGTGCCCTGGAATAATAACCGAAATTGTAAACAAGGCAGGAAAAAATCCTTCCGCCAAGAACAAGCGATATTATGCCCCAGAAAAAATATTCATCGATAAGATCCTTGTCAAAGGTTTTGAATTTCTGCTTTTTCAACAGGTGCATGCATTGAAGATAACCAATCGCCAGACCAATAATGTACATCATTGCGTACCATCTTAAAACCGTTACGAAAGGGAATTTTTCCGGATTGAGAAAACCGAGGACATACGGGCTGATCCATGAAGGATAATTGATATATGAAAGCATATAAAATCCTGTTTTTAATTTTTGATCATGATAGCAAATTTTTGAAAATTATCAATAAATATTTGGCAGTTGAATAACATTTATGCAATAACAACGCAGACATACTCAAAAAAAAATCAAAATGTTTGGCTTGACTCCTCAAACTGAAAGCCCGTAAAGATATAAAATATGTATAGACATATAAAAATAAATCATATAATATGCAGCAATATTCATGATATTTTTCGGGGGATAAAATTGAAAATATGGCTTAAAATGACACTGGCGGTAATAGCCGGGATATTGCTCGGCTTGTTCCTTCCCGACTTTACAAAAGCACCAATTAATGACTACATTGTTTTCCTGGCAAAATTAACACTTAACTCGCTTCTGTATCTGACCATTGTTTATATTTTCATTAAAACTTTTCTGGGCATATTGAATTTCAAAAAAAACAATCTGCCTTACAAGACGCTTGGATATTTTTTCCTTTTCATTTTGATTTCGGTTTCGGTTTCAATTTTAATTTCCATAGGTTTGATGAATTTAAATTTTTTCACCCCTCCGGAAAAAAACATCCCGCAGATAAGCGGATTTTCTTTTGAAAAAAATACATTTATCGGTTTGATTTTGAAAATAATGAATGATAACGTGTTCACATCATTTTTTACAAATTCGACCGGAGGTGATATCAGCCTGTGGATACTTCCGATAATATTCATCTCATTGCTGCTTGCAGTAGGTGCAAATTACAGCGGCAAAAAGGCATTGTACTTTGTCGATATGCTTGACTCCTTTGACCATATATTGAACAAGATAATAAGACAGATTCTTGAGTTTTTTCCATTCGGCGTAATCTTCATTCTGACCCTGTTATTGAAGGACAGGGCTTTTACACCGGAAAACCTTTTTTTCATAACAAGGCCGCTTCTTGCAGTTGCAATTTTGTCGGTTTTTTTCATACTCGCCTACATTGTGATCCTCTTCATAATGTTCAGGCAGGAAGCACCGAAATTCCTGCTCGGTTTCCTTGGTGCCGGATTAATGGCACTGGTTACGGGCAATACCGCGGCTTCAATTATTCCGCTGAACGAACATATTAAAAAAAATCACGGCGTTAACAAGGAACTCTCCGACCTCCTCGTGCCATTGGGCATGATAATCAACAAATCCGGCACCGTGATAGTCTCGACCGTTGCACTGATTTCCCTGATCCGGCTCTATTCCGGGGACATATTAAGCATGCCGCTCCAACTGTTGTTTTTTTTGATAATTCTTGTATTTTCAATATGCCTTGACGGTGCGAATGCAAACGGTTTTTTGATGCTTGTTGCAATGATCCTGAATATTCCCATGCTTCACCTCGAGGGTGACAGCTACCTCCTGTTTGCCATGAGCCTCCCCATATTCGGAAGGATCGGTTTGTTCATCGACACGCTCAGCACCGCCCTAATCGTATCGGCAGCCGCAAAATTGACCAATAATATGGAAATGCCGAAATTCGTCGAGTTCATCTGAAAATGGATTTAGCTGAAAAATCGGTAATACTTGACAACGGCTATGCAATATCCTGTCTGGACAATGAAAATCCGGGCAGGAAAACAATTGCATTCATACACGGATGGGGCGCAGACAAGTATAATCTGGGAATGATATATGATCCCCTGATTTCAAAATACAGAATAATTTCTGTGGACCTTCCGGGTTTTGGAAAAAGCCCTGCACCGGGTAAAACTATCGGGAGCCCGGAGTATGCGGAAATTTTAAAATCATTCTTCAAAAAATTGAATATTTGTGAAATAAATTATGTAGGCCATTCATTTGGAGGAAAAATCGGGATAATACTTGCCGCAGAGAGTAATTCCATCATCAGACGGCTTGTGCTTATTGACAGTACGGGGATAAGATCGAGGCACTCGCCTTTGTATCACTTAAGGGTCGGATCGTATAAAATATTAAAATTTTTCATAAGACATTTTGGCAGCGATGCGGGCAGGCTCGAAAAATTAAAATCAAAATTCGGATCAACCGATTATAAGAACGCCGCCGGCATGAGGGATATCCTTGTCAGGCAGGTCAACGAAGATTTCAGCGGGATCCTGAAAAAAATCGAATGCCCTGTGTTCCTCTACTGGGGGGAAAAGGACAGGGATACGCCGCTATGGATGGCAAAAAAAATGAAGAGGTTAATCGGGGATTCTGCACTGTACGTTGTAAAAGGCGGCGGGCATTTCAGTTTTCTGAAGGATTCTAGGATAACAGGGATAATTGACGCTTTTGTTTGAAATTATTTACATAAATAAACCGGGAAGAATGATTTGGATACAATTTTATTTTTATTCGCCCTTATCCTGATGATTTTCATCGAACTTAATCATCAGGGAATTTACCTCATTCACAGGCTCCAGCAGCATGGATACAACAATCTCAAAATCAACAAATGCCTCGAAGGCAATCATTACAGGAGCATGCTGCTCTGGAACATATTCGAACTGCTTTTTCCGCTGCTCATCATCTACATACTTTATTGCAGCATCAACGAGATCCCTCTTTATAAATATCTCACATCAGGATTAATGTTTATAACATTTGCATGGAAACTGATCCATCCGTTCATTGCCGGCAGGATGGGGCCAAGGGCAAAAGTAAAAATACCATTAAAATTTACACCAA
>JBJKSS010000084.1:0-5738 GCA_046703745.1 Spirochaetota bacterium | reverse complement strand
TCATGCTGCTTATGCATTCAACCGGGTTCAGGGCCAATGATTATAATAATGTCGATGATTATATTTTAAGTTCAAAAGAAGCCGTTTCACAGGGATATTATGACCAGGCCCTGGATCTTTTGAACCGGGCGGAAGCAAAATTTCCCAACAGTTACAAGCCGAATTTTGAAAAAGGGAAACTTTATTATTATTACGAGCTTTATGAGAATGCCCTTATCGAATTGAAGAAAGCCAAGGAGAAGGGATGCAACACCGAAGAGAATTATGAATTCATCGCCAACTCCTACGGCAAGATCGGTGAATATTACAAGGCAGTGAAGGTCTATGAAGAGGCTTTTGATAATCTTTATTATTCGATCGATCTTTATGACAAGCTCAGCTGGATGTATTTTAAAATCAACCAGGTTGACAAGGGGATCGACAAAATCAAGGAAGGTCTCAAATATTATCCACACTCATCCGATCTTTTAATGACTCTGGGGACATTGTATTCTACGAAGTATGATTATGAAAAATCAAAATATTATTACCTTCAGGCAATCAAGTATTCCTATGAGGATTATAATTCCAACTATTTCAGGTCGATTGTTTATTATAACCTTTCCCTGCTTGAAAAAAATTTTTTATACTATAACGAGGCCTATAATACTGCGAGGGCCTCGATAAGCCTGGACAACAGGAGCTCGCCCCATCTCCAGCTAAACTATCTTTACATGGGCGCTCTCGACATGAAGAATGCATACAATGAGATACTTCTTTCATCGCAGCTTACCCCAAAGACATTTTTCCCGGAAGTTTCACTTGTGGACGTTTATCTTTATTCGGGAAGGGTTGATGAGGCCATTGACCTGGTCAGGGATTTATTGAACCGCAAGGAATTCTCATGGATGCTTTATTTCGGCACGAACAAGGACGAATATTTTGCAGAGCTTTACATGGATCTTTCCATTGCCTGCGAATACAAGGCCAATGAGCTTGGTTTTACAGACAAGCAGGATATGTTATCAATAATAACAAGGCCGTTCAGGAAGCTTTATTATGGCGTAATGAACCTGTTTTATAATTATAAATATACGAATCTTTACCTGAAGATTGCCGAGGAAAAAATCAGGGGCGGTGCGGAGCTTGACGGGCTCAATTTCCTGGCTTCAGCTTATGAAAGAATTTGGCCCTCCAAGGCATTGAAAGTTTTGGGACTGGCACAAAAAATTGAAGAGGTTTCAAACCCGCAGAAAGCGCGAATTTATAACATAAGGGAAGCGATACTTGGCAAAAAAAGCTCGATATTTTATTCCAACGGGAAAAAGAAAAAGATACTTAAAGAAAACATAAAGAAGCTCGACCCGAAATGGGAGAAAGATGTTCTTTCAGAAGCATTGATGGAAATCATAAAGGCTTCGTCTGGAAAGGAAAAAGAAAGGTATATCGAAAAACTTTTTGCCGTGCATCCGCCGATGCTGCCGTTGAACGGCATAAGGACAAAATTCAGAGTGGAATTCAACGATGCGTCGGTTTTTAAAACGGGAGGAAAGAAGTTCGTAAACTCTCTGAAAAGCCGTGGCATAATTAATTCGGCGGAGAGCAATTTGAGGCTTCAGATAGGCAAATCCGGCAATAATGAATATGTGCTGTCCGTCTATAATTCGGATGAGTTGATAAAAACCTTCAAGGTTTCGACAGCAGAATACAGGCCGGACAAATTTTATGAAAATTTCAGTCTGGATGTCTATAACAATATATTTTTGAGCGATCTTTATTGATGCCGGATTTTTTCAAATAACGGCCGGGGCAGGATTATTATGGTTTACTGTTTTTGTGCAATTATTGTAATCATGCCGTTTTTTAATTCGTTTGTGATAATTTTAAAATCCAGCTCTTTTAGACAATTGTTAACGAATTCATCGGAAAGCCGGAGTTTTTTATAGAAACCGATTTTTTGGTTCCATTTGCCGTCTTTGTTTTCATTGACTATGTCAAATACATCAACATGATTTTCAAAGTATTCAAGAAAACAGGTGAATATCCTCTCTCCATCGCTCCTCACGGGAATGAATCTGGAAATTCCCTTCAATTCATATGTCAAATCACGGAATGTCAGGATCAGTTTGCCATTGTCTGCAAGTTCCAGATGACAATTTTGAAGCAAATTTTTAACATCATTCAGGCTTTCAAGATGGGTAAGGGTGTCCCCCATACAAACGATCAGTTCGGGGTTTTTCCCCCTGTATGAATCGAAAATCATAAAATCGGATTCGATAATATATATTTCATGATTTGTCCGGTGCATGGAGAGCTCGTCAAGAAGTTTCCGGGAAATATCGACGGCATATACTTCGAACCCCATCTCCGAAAGGGGGATCGATTGAAAACCTGGGCCACAGCCGAGATCAATGGCGCTTTTAGAGCCTGACGGGGTTATTCCGTTTCTTTCAAAAAAAGCCCTGCTATCGTTTGCTTTTGATTCAAAACCGCCGTAAATCCATGTGTAATATTGAGCAAGATGTTTTTCATAATGTTCCTTGACATTCATCTATGATCCTCGATTAATTTTTGATGCCATTTGTTTTTTTGTCATGTTTTGCAGGAAATAAAAAAAATTGCTGGCATAAAATGGAGCCTGTTTTTTTATGCCGGCAATTTGTGAAAATTTATTTTTTGTTTGTATTTGTCGTCGTATTGGTGGTAGTTGTATTTGTTGTTGTTGTTGTGCCCGTTGCGGATGTTGAGCTTTTATCCATTTTCATTTGCTCGATGAATTTCAATATTTGCTTGAACCCGAGCATTTTGACTTCTCTTGCCTTGATTTCTTTTGATTTTTTTTGCAGTATTCCCCAGACCTGCTCGTGGGCAATAGGCTCATTGTCTGTATTTATGACCGCTTCGTCATATACCACCTGTACATCCTTTATGTATGTTACAAAATTGCCGCCTATGTATTCTCCCGGCCTGTATATTCTGAAAGCGTTCAGTTTGATATACGGCTCGAACCTCGGATATAAAGGCACCACAAACAGATCCCTGTTGTCCGCCCTGGTTATATAATTGACATTTTTCCAGACAATTTTTCTCCAGCCGTCGAAATCGAGCCTTGTGGGGAAATCGTATTCCCTTGTTTCACTTTTTTCGTCCTGAAGCAATATTGCAATGGAATTATTGTAATTAAGTCCGTAGACCGTCATTTCGATACGTTTGATGGTTCCCACATTTTTAATCACGCCGTAACCGTTTTCAAATTTGTTCCCGGTTTTGTCTATCTGGGAATCTTCGAGCTTGTTTCCCTTGTAATCGGTTGTAATATTCTCGAATACCGGGATATCAAACGGGGGTTTTACAAGTGCCCAGCAATTGTGCGCCTCTTCAGGAAAATCTACCCTGATTGCAAGGATGTTGAAGCCTTTGGGCTGGTCTGCAGGCGGATGGGTATCATCCTCCAATAGAACCGGAACGGCTTTCGTGTGCCATTCTGTGCAGAATGTATTTTCGACGTTTTTGACAAATTTTGCAGACGAGTTAAGCGATACTTCCCAATTGTAGCAGGACAGGGAAATTTTCATGCCCTTCATTTGATCTTCGGTAAAACTTGTGCCCGCAACCCTGGAATAATCAATGAGCGTGGGCATATTCTCCCTGCGGTTCACCGGATCATGGTTTGTATAATCGATCATTTGCGGGTCATCCTGTGCAAGGCTTTGAGAAGGATCGATGCCATTCCCGTTTGCTTTCAGCTTGTTAAAATCGATAAGTACCGACTGTTTCGGAAAGATTATTGAAACAGCAAAGATTGTAAATAAAAGAAGTAAAATTTTTTTTTGCATCATATTCTCCCCAAAGAATGAAAAAAGATTCTTTTTATATATTTCGGTTTAAATGTAAATTTGTTAATGAATAATTTAGCGAAATTTGCGGTTGACTAAAATTGAATTTTATTTAATATTTGCCATTATTCATTCAAAATAAAGGGAAAAAATTTGACAGACTCAAAATACAGGGAACTCGCCGCAAAAAGCATTGAAAAGGGCACCATTGACCCGGACGATATCAGGTGGATCATGTCGCCTGAGGCCGAAATGCTGCCTTTGCTTGATGCGGCCTATGTGGTGAGAAAAAAATATTGCGGCAAAAAGGTCAAGATTCATATTATAAACAATGTACAGAGCGGCAACTGCACCGAAGTCTGCAAATACTGTGCGCAGTCCAGAAATATGCATGATGCGGGGAATATTCATCAAATGAAGACTGATGAGGAGATATTTGAAGAGGCGCAGAATGCATTCAACAACGGTGCATACAGATACTGCATGGTTTATTCCGGAAGGGATATAGGGAAATCAAGGGTTGACAGGATCAGCGCAATTGTTGGAAAGATCAAACAAAAATTCAGGATTGAAGTCTGCGTATCGGCCGGCTTTTTGACAAGGGATGAAGCTTCCATGCTTAAGAATGCCGGGGTAAACAGGTATAATCACAACATCAATACGAGCATGAAACATTACGGGAGTATATGCACGAGTCATGATTTTAAAAAAAGGCTCGATACAATCGGTAATGCAAGAGAGGCGGGCCTCGATATCTGCTGCGGCATAATAATCGGCCTCGGCGAGACCGTCGAAGATCTTATAAGCGTTGTCAATGAATTAAGGAAAGCAAGGGTGAATTCAATCCCGATTAATTTTTTCATTCCGGTTGAGGGGCATAAAATTGCCGCCCCACAAAAACTAACGCCGGAATATTGTCTGAAAATTCTCTGTCTTTTCAGGCTGGCAATACCAAAAACCGAGATCAGGGCTGCGGGCGGCAGGGAATATCATTTAAGATCCATGCAGGCCCTGTGCCTCTATGCGGTCGACTCCGTTTTTACAAAAGGTTATTTGACTGTCGGTGGAGAATGCATTGACGAGACGAAGCAGATGATACTGGATAATGGTTTTGAAATAGACAGGATCGAATATTAATCCCTGTTTATAATAATTGTCTCAAGCAATTGTCTTGTTTTTTCAGGAATATTGATCAGTCTTTTTGAAGCTATGTCGATCACGGCCTGCTCTATATATGCCTTCACTGCTATCCTGTCATCCTTTTTGATCGTATAGTCCCAGGTAAATCTTACCCTGTCAATTTTGGAAACAGCAAGCTCTATGATTACTTTATCCAGCATGAGAAGAGGACGCTTAAAGTTTATGTCCATGTTGACAAGTACCAGGCCGTGGTCGAGTGTCTGCAGGTCAAAGCCATTATCATTAAAAAAATGCACCCTTGCCCTTTCAAGGTATGCAATAATCTTCGTATGGTGAGCTATATTATAACTGTCTATGTCCTCGAATTCAACGGTTACGGGGTATTGATACATCTTACGTCAGCCTTTTAAAAAAGATTTTCTTCAAACTGGTAAAGATCGTGCACCCCGCCTTCTTTTATGGATGACGAACTTCTTATCTGCATTCTCAATTCGCCGCTTATCAGCGCATTGTGAAGGGCGTCGACATTTCTATACCCCGCGTCCTGGAATGCATGCTGCAAGCCTTTTGCAAGATACGGCAAAAAATCCACGAGGCTTCCCCTTTCTACTACAGTGCCGACAACACCCTGTGCTACCTTAACCTGATCCTTATCTGCATAGTAGCGTTTGTTGCCGCCTTCCTTCATTGCCTCAAGGCTCGCCATTCCCCTGTATTTTTTTACCCTGACTCCTTCCCTGTAAATGAATTCACCCGGAGATTCCGAGGTTCCGGCAAGAAGGC
>JBJKSS010000083.1:0-4736 GCA_046703745.1 Spirochaetota bacterium | reverse complement strand
AATAATATAACCATACCGGATGAAGTCAAGAAACAGGGTTTAAAAACCAGTCTTATACTCAAAGTCACGGTTTTGAATACGGGCTTGATATCAATGGCTGATGTCGTGGTTTCTACCGGCAACCCGGAACTCGATGAGATAATCATAAACCAGTTTAAAAAATGGAAATTCGAGGGAACCGATAATGACGAAAATGCCTACGGAACGATAGAGATCGATATCGGATACTAGCGCATTCATGAAGTTGCCTGAATATTGTTAAACCGCCTTCAGATGGAATCAAGCCAGCAGTCAAAATATTTCTTTATATATTCATTTATTCATGGTAATATATCACCGGATCAGCTCATGAAGTTTAAAATCTGATAATTCCATTGATTATGCCGGGAGCCTGTGATGGATTTAAAACGGAAACAATCTATAATAAAAAAATCACCGATATTCAAGAATCTCAACGAAGAAGAATGCATGAGGATCGCTCAGGCCAGCGAAGAGCTCGCCTATAAAAAAGGGGATATAATTTTTGAAGAAAATTCCCTGCCCGACGGATTCTACATAATTTCGGAAGGCGAAGTGGAAATTTTAAAGCGCGGGGAGGAAAGTCCTGAAGAAATCCTGGCAATTAAAGGCGAAGGCGACGTGTTCGGCGAAATGTCCGTAATCGACGACATGCCGAGGAGCGCCTCAATAAGGGCCAGATCCAATATCACACTTTTGAAGCTTGGCACCGATGTATTCAACAGCCTTCTTAAATCATTCTCACACATATCACTTGAGATAGCGAGGAGCATCTGCCAGACCGTCAGGGCCACCAACATAAATTATATCCGCGACCTTGAAAAGAGAAACAAGCAGCTGAAATTCGCATACAAAAGACTGAAAAACACCCAGGATGAAGTTATCAGGCTTGAAAAACTTTCTGTGATAGGCAAATTCGCTTCATTCATAATACATGACATTAAAAACCCGATGACGAATATCAGGGCGTACGCGGAACTCATTCAAATGCATGATCCTGAAAATGCAAATATACAAAAGTCAACCCAGATCATAGTCGATGAAGTCGACAGGCTAAATAACATGGTGATGGAACTGCTCGATTTTTCAAGGGGTGATCTTCATATTGTAAAGGCGCCGGTCAATATTTCAGCGCTTATTTCAACTCTGGTAGATACAGTTAAGGAAGATCTGGAAAAAAAGGATATAGAAATCGTTTTCCAGAATACCACGGACAGCATAGCAATGATAGATATAGACAAGATAAAAAGGGTTTTCTACAATCTTGTCAACAACTCGAGAGATGCCATATTGAAGGACGGCAAAATATTGATCCGCGCCGAGGATGAAGACAAATGGATCAAATGGTCGATCCAGGACAACGGCATGGGTATGGAACAGGAAGTGCTGGACAAGATATTCGAACCCTTTTTTTCCAGGAACAAAAAAAGCGGGACGGGGCTCGGAATGACAATTGTCAAGGGAATAATAGAAAGTCATGACGGCTATATAAAGGTTTTCAGCAAAAAGGATACGGGAACAAGATTTGACATATTCCTGCCCAGGGCCTGAAGTCCGTTTGAAGTATTATGAAAAAATCCATAAATGATATAGATTATGTAATTAATATCCTTAAAAATGCATATAAAAAATCAAGGGCGCCTTCCGTGACCCTTGTCTCCCGAACCACCGGAAATCCTTTCAATGTGCTCCTGGCCACATTGATAAGCCTCCGCACAAAAGACGAGGTTACCCTCAAGGCATCGCAGCGATTGTTTGAAAAAGTCAAAACATTCGAAGACATATACAAAATGGATCAGGCGCTTATCAGGAATTTAATATATCCTGCCGGTTTTTACAGGACAAAGGCAAAAAGAATGAAAGAAATTGCCGGTATAATCATTGGGCAATTAAACGGACGGATACCCGATACCATCGAAGACCTGTTGAAACTTCCGGGTGTCGGCCGTAAAACCGCCAACCTTGTCGTATCGCTGGGTTTCAACAAGCCGGGTATGTGCGTTGATACCCACGTGCACAGGATCACCAACAGGATCGGCTGGGTAAAAACCAGAACCCCGGATCAGACCGAATTCGCATTGAGGGAACTGATCCCTGTAAAATACTGGCGCAATCTGAATGATTACCTGGTGAGCTACGGTCAAACGGTCTGCACGCCTGTTTCGCCATTTTGTTCGTTATGCAGGCTCAATGATGTCTGCCCGAAAATTAATGTCGGCAGAAGCAGGTAATAAATTTGAAAAAAACATTATAAATTACGGAAAATTATGCTAAATTACAGACTTATCAGTAATAATCACAGGATAAAATGTGAAAAAAATAAATACTCATTTCATACTTATGACTGTCGTCGTATTTGATCTGGTTTTACTAATAGTGATGTATTTGCTGGCCAGGTATCTGACGGGATTTAATATGGCCAAATGGAAATTGAGGGAAATTATTACCGGGCTTCTGATTATTGGCATCCTGTTCATAGCACTGGAAAAATTCGAATTCAGCCATTCATACAGGTTCATACCTTTTTTCGACGTAATAAAGAAATGCATTTCCTTCGAGCTGTTCCTCCTGTCGATTTTTTATATAACCATTGTTTTTAAAATTTTCCCTTTCCATGACACTTTTGTGGGGTATTATGCATTGTTGACTTTTTTCATTTTCATACTGGAAAGAGCGTTCATCAAACTGTTTTTAATTACCCTGCGCAGGCAGGGCTTTGACCAGAAAAATTATCTGATTATCGGCGCCGGCGACTTCGGGTTGAAATTTTACAGGATGTGCACATCAAACAACTATCTTGGCATAAGGATAGTCGGTTTCCTGGATGATGATTCGAAGCTTAAAAAAATCAGCCACCCGTTTTATACGGATAAAATAAAGTCTCTCATACTGGGAAAAATCAGCAAATTGAAATCTATCCTGAAAACAAAGGTTGTTGACAATGTGATCATAGCCCTGCCGATGAATTATGTGGATGAAATACTTGATGTTTTTTATACCTGTGATAAAAACGGTGTGATCGCCGAGCTCATTCCCCACTATTCGGACATTATTTCCGAGAATCCTTCCGTGCGCAGGGTTAAAAATTTTTCACTGATCGGTACGCACAATATGCCGCTGGGAAACATGTTCAACAGGTTTATAAAAAGGCTTATTGATGTGATGGCCTCTTTTGCAGGATTATTCATCTGTATGCCGTTATTGATCGTAGTCATGATACTGATAAAGATTAATTCCAGGGGGCCGGTATTATTCAAACAAAAGAGGACGGGCTACAACCAAAGGGAATTCTACATATACAACTTCAGGACCATGAAGGAAAACAAGGACGCCGACAGGGTGCAGGCCACAAAAAACGACCCCCGCAAAACAGTGTTGGGCGATTTTTTGAGAAAAACCAATATCGACGAATTGCCGCAATTAATAAATATTCTCAAAGGCGATATGTCGATCATAGGGCCGAGGCCGCACATGCTGGCGCATACCGAGGAATTCTACAGGAAAAATGACAAGTATCTTGTGAGGCACTGGGTCAAGCCGGGATTGACCGGATGGGCGCAGGTTAACGGCTGGAGGGGCGACTCGGATATCGGCATGAGGGTGAAATATGACCTTGAATATATAGAAAACTGGTCGCTGCTGTTTGATTTAAAAATATTGTTTTTGACTTTATTCGGAAGGAAAGTCAAAAGTCATGCTTATTAAATAAATATAGGGAGAAATATGAAAAGACTCATAATAATTTTATCGGTTTTACTTTTACTTGGGTGCAGTTCGCTTGATTTGAGAAACCAGAATCTTGTCAGGCCGGAGTATAAGTTCCAGAAGACATATCTTTTAAGACAGGCAGTCGGGGATTTCATAAACTATTTCGATGTCTGGAAGAATGAACCCGTTGACTTCATGGATTTCGAAAGTTTACAGCAGATGAATGACGCAAAATTATTCACCGCTGCCGAAAAGATTACTCTTGTAGGAAACGATTACATCATAAACGACAGGGTCAACAAAAAGAAATACGAGCTGACACAGGATTTGAGCAAACATTCATACAGGGATATTGAGCGGTACAATATCGTTCTCGACAAGAAAAGAATAGCCAGGATAGTTCAAGCCGATCCGGAGAACAAATTTGATTTTGCCATAACCTACGAGGGCAAAACTTATGATCTGAACGGGCAGATAAAACAGGTCGGCATGGATATAAACAGCTTCGAATTCACATTGATGCACGGGGACGACAATCTCGGTACAATATTCAAGGAATTTTCTTATGTACTCAATAATTACGAAATAATAATAAACAGACAATTCGACAATATCGATGATCCGCTTTTTATCTGTCTCGCTGTTTTTGTGCACCAGGTTCTCAAAGAGAACGGTTACCAGTATAAATGAAAATTAATGTGCTGTTTGTTTCCAGTCAGGTAAGAGGGATCAATTCCAGGGGGGGGCTCGGAGACGTTGCAAAACAGCTTCCCCTGGCCCTTATGGAATACAGGGACGACATTGACATCAGGCTGATTACGCCGTGTTATCCCGAAACACCGGATGAAATAAAAAAAACGTCCGTAATCGGGGAACTCAGGGTGCCATTCGCAGACTCATTGATAAAAACATCTATATATGAAACACCCATCATTAATTCAAAAGGAAAACTGTCCTGTTACCTGATAAAAGCCGACGATGTTTTCGGAATGCTTGATGCTTCCGGCAGG
>JBJKSS010000082.1:0-2695 GCA_046703745.1 Spirochaetota bacterium | reverse complement strand
GGGCTTAACTTTTCAGCTTTATGCGGAAGTGAGTATTATTGAAGAGCCCGGTGCGGTAATTCCGCACGCCGGGATCCGTGAGGGGGCTATTGGGTAACTGGTAGTCCTACCTCGATTACCTGGAAGAAGTTGAGGGGAGTAATAAATGAATAAAGTTATATTAAGAATTGGAATATTTTTAGGCTTACTTCTTATACAAATAAAAATTTTTGGTGTTGACAAATATTCTTTTTTAGACGCAGCAAAAAATGGTGATGTAGATACTGTAAAATCATATATAGATAACGGCGGAGATATTAATGTAAAAGATGAAAAGGAATATTTAGGGTGGACTGCTTTAATGTGGGCAGCAACAAATGGGAAAACAGAAATTGCAAAAATCCTTATAGAAAATAAAGCGGATGTGAATATACAGGCAGATAAAGGTAGAACGGCATTAATCCAGGCCGCGTGGCATGGTCATCCTGAAATTGTTAAATTGTTGATAGAAGCAAAAGCAGAAATTGATAAAAAAGATTTTTGGGGAGAAACTGCTTTGATGAAGGCTGCATATAAAGGAAAGGCTGATGTATTGAAATTATTGATAGAAGCAAAGGCAGATGTTAATGTTAGAGATAAAAATCACGGTAATACTGCAATAATAGAAGCTACATATAGTGGATTTATTGATTGTGTACAATCTTTGATAGTGGCAAAAGCTGACGTTAATGCAAAAAATGTATGGGGTTCTACAGCTTTAATATGGGCAACCTGTAATAATTATCCCGATATTGTATCATTACTAATAGAAGCAAAAGCTAATCTTGATATCAAGGATGATACAGGACAATCTGCGTTGGATTATGCTAAAAAGAAAAAATTATTTTATATACAAAATTTACTAATTAAAGCTGGGGCTTACAACCCATCTCCCCAATTTTAGTCAAATAGTGAAGTTAGTAATAGGAATCAGGAGTAAAGATTGAAAACTATAAAATTTTGTTTGCTATTTTTAATACTCTCTTCCTCAATAAATGCAATGACCGATGAAAGAAGTACAAAGCTCAATGTTGGTTTTGATACAATAAAAGGTAACAGTGATAATTCAAATGCTATTGGTAGTGAGAAGGATCAATTTAAAAGACATTTTTTTGACTTATCAGTAGTTGGTGGTTTGTCTATGGAGGTAGTGTATCCTCTTAATGTTGGTGGATTGGTGGGTTTTTCTTTTGGATATGAATATGCAATTAATGATTATTTTGCATTTGGTGCAGGAGCAATGATGTTTATTTCAATCATTTACAATCAACACTCGGTGGGTTTGTATTTTCAGCCAGGTGTTTCTATTGAAGGAAGCGGTGGATCAATAATGTTTATGTTTATGTTTGGAGAGTTAAGGCATAGTAAAATTGCATTTTTGCTAGATGTTGGAGGAGGCTGGCTAGGAGCGATAAAATTAGGAATATATGTGAAGGGATTTGTTTTTAAAGTTGGATATTCTGTAACATTGGTTGGATTAATGCATAATGTTACATTTGATATAGGATATAAATTTAATTTTTATTTACCCGATGAGCATAAATTATTGATGATAAAGAATGGGGGGTAGTGTAATTGCTAGTGTTCTGTATAAAGGTTCAATCGGAATGAGTGTAAACTTTGGAGTGGAAAAAAGGGTTAATGTGCAAAAAGTCGGGAGATAAAAACGGATCTCCCCTTTTTAAAAATATGATTTTTTTAAAAAATGTTATAAAACACATTTTTTTGATAAAATTTGCCGTTTAGGTAGGTGGAAAAAGGGAAAAAATAAGAAGAAACAAGAAATGAAAAATAGGCAGGACAAATTTCACCTGTGCTTTATAAAATAAAAATGAGAAAGAGCGATTGACTATTTAACGAGTCAATATCTGTATCAAGCGACCTTGAAGTCGCCAAAATAATAATGGTTTAGTAAACCATCAAGCATGCTGTGTTCTTTGACATCATAAAACAAAAAACTGTCATCAGTTTTAGAAGCATTAAAAGAAAAATTGCCGTTAAGTTTTTTGATTAACTCTTCTTTGTATTCAGGCAGGGTCAAACCGCCGACACCCTGATGAGGACGATAAATATTATGGTACTTGGAATAAGTTTTAGTAATGTTAAAGGCGGAATCAAAATCCAATTTGTCTTTGAAATAAGATAAAGCTTCTCTGGTAAAAGAACCGATGAATCTTTCCATGACGGCATTTCTTTCAGGCGATTTTTTTTTAATCCTGATCTGACGGATATTTTTAAATTGACTAAAATCCGCATTATCAAACAGGATATCATTATCACGGATAAGAAAGAAATTTTTGTTTTCCAATAGACCTGAAAGTTCCCTTAACTGTTGTTGAATCCAGTTATGGTCAGGATGATAAGTCACATTTGAGTGAAGAATTTCTTTAGTAGAAAGAGCCATGAAAAAGAGAATGAAAATGGAATTGCCTTTATAATCCACGGTTTTTTTAAAATCGCATGAAACTACGCTGTAAATGTATTTCTTATACTGGTTTTCAAGGAATCTTTTCCATCGTGTATTTTGATTTACAAAATCAGGGAAATCCTTTTGTATCCGTCCAATTAACTCATCTTGATTTCCGGAATAAAAAACTGGCATAGTTAACAAAAAAATCAAGGAGTTAACTATGAGCTTAAATCAAAGAAGCCTTAAAAGGCAGGATTATTGGCAGGG
>JBJKSS010000081.1:0-11591 GCA_046703745.1 Spirochaetota bacterium | reverse complement strand
CTTGTATAACAGGTTATCACGCAGGGGAAAAAATAAAAGCAATCCTTCAAAAATTAATGATTGATTTCTTTTAATTCAAGAAGTGCCACATTTATGCAAACAGGTGCCACAATGATTCTCAATGAATTAATCAACCCGGCTTCATTCTTGCCATATTTAGTTTTAAATTTGTCACTTTGATCTCTTTTCTTAAAAAGATCGGTTTTTTATAATGATTTTAAGGCAAATTTTATAAATAATTAAGCTTTTATTTTAAATAATTCCGATTTGCTTAAAAATGCATATTTTGGCACAAAAAGTGCTTTAATTTTTTTGGAGAAAAATATGAATATAAAGCATATTCTTGTAGTTGATGATGAACTTCAATTATTGAATACATTAAGATTCATCCTTTCAACAAATAATTACAGGGTTACCACTGCAATAAACGGCAAAGAGGCATTCGACAAGGTTAAAGAATTCATGAACACGGAAGAAAAAATCGATCTGATTATTACAGATATTCTTTTACCTGAAATGAACGGCATAGATTTGATAAAGGAATTAAAAAATTACAATGTCAATATCCCCATTTTTGTAATATCAGCATATGAGAGCAAAGATTTGTTAAATGAAATTTTTGAGCTCGGCAGCTATGAATTTATAAATAAACCGTTTAGCAAGGATACATTACTTGACAGATTAAATCTTTTTTTTAAAAAAGCTTCATAAATCAGGAGTTCTAAATGAGAAGAAAATTCAAGGTTATATTGCCCGGGCCGGAAGTAGTAAAAATCAAGCTGGGATTCTATTGTTATTCCGATAATAAAACTTTAATTATTGAGGCAGATTCAATTTATGAAGCTTATGGCAAATATCCTAATGCAATCAGCATTAAAGAACTAAAAGAATTTGATTGTTTAAAAAATAGTATTTTGTTCTTTAACAAGAAAAATATTTAAATTGTTTAAAAAACACAAAATATTTATAAAATGTTTATTTTTTATAAATATTAAGTGACTATTTATTTATTAAATGATAAAATATTTTAAAAAAAATATCCGGGGCGGCGGCATTTAAGAATGAATGATAAACCTTTAACCGTTTTAGTTATTGATGATTCTGATATGATATGTAAAGTCATCAAGACATATCTTTCGGACATAGGGTATTCAGTTTATACCAGCAACACCGGTGAAAACGGTATTCATCTATTCAATGATATAAAGCCTGATATCGTAATAGCCGATCTGAAAATGCCCGGCATGGGCGGATTCGATGTATTATCATATATCAAATATAATTCACCGGATACGCCGGTAATAATAATTTCAGGCGGAGGATTAATTGACGATGTAATTCAGGCACTGCACCTTGGAGCGTGGGATTATATTTCAAAACCGTTTGAAGATCTGAAAATTCTGGATTTATCAATTAACAAATGCCTTGAAAAGGCTATACTGATCCGCAAAAACAAGCAGTATGAAAAAGAGCTTGAGCTTCTGGTAGAAAAAAGAACGGAGCAGCTGGAAAAATTAAACACACAGCTTGAGTTAACGGTTACAGCCGTGATTAATTCCCTTGCCATAATTACAGAAAAAAAGGATCAGTACACTGCGGGGCATCAGGAACGGGTTTCTTCCCTATCTGTTGAAATTGCCAAGGAAATGGGGCTTTCTGAAGAGACCATAAAAGGTATAGGTATCGCCGGGATGCTTCATGACATCGGTAAAATTTATGTGCCGGCAGAGATACTCACCAAACCGGCAAAACTCGATTATTTTGAGCTTGAGATCATAAAAGAGCACAGCAAAATCGGTTATGATATTTTAAAGGACATTCCGTTCCCTTGGCCGGTTGCAAAAGCGGTTTTACAGCATCATGAAAGATTAAACGGCACCGGCTATCCAAACGGCATAAAGAGCAATGAAATTATTATCGAAGCCAAGATAATCGCAGTAGCCGATGTTTTTGAGGCCATGTCTTTCCACAGGCCGTACCGTGAAGCTCTCGGTCTTGAGAATGCAATTAATGAAATCACTTTTAATAAGGGTGCATTATTCGAGCCGGATTGTGTTGATGCCTGTATTAAACTTTGCCGAAGAGAAAATTTTATAGAAGACCTTTTTGTAAAGAAACCTTCCCTGTACAATGTTTTAAACTGATTTTCGAATTATTTTTACAAAACCCATTATTAATGATATTCCTATTTCAAAAATAAAAAAGAGGAATTACCCATGAAAATCAAATTTTTAATAACCTGCATTTTGATTTTTATTTTAAATTTTAATTTTTTCGGAGAATCTGCAGAATTTAAGGTTGAAGTGCCTAAAAAAGGGATGAAATGGTTTGAACTCTATCAAAATTATATGTACATAAAGGTAAACATTTCCCAGAACAAAAAGGTGCTTAAAAGTTATGAAAACGGGACAAACAAATTAATAAAGAAAGAAGTTACAATTATTGATTCTGATGACAAGAAAGTAAACAAAATCAGGGTAACATATAAAACAACGGAGATGAGCACGAATGATAACGGGCAGGAAACCCAAACAGATAATCTGCCCGTATTGAATAAAACATATATAATTGAAAGGGCCGACAATGACAATAAATCAGGAGAAAAATTTATAGTTACGAATGAACAGGGGGAGCCTCCTTCCCAGGAAGAATTGAATTATATTTTAAAAGAAGATTATACCAAGGACAATGATTTCGATTACAACGTGACCGAATTGAACGGGAAAAAGATCGAAGTCGGAGAAAAAGTCGATTGCTTTAATTATATATTTGATGATTTCATGGGCAGCCTTACCGAAAATTCCAAGAATGACAACAAGGATTATTCTGTCACATTAAAGGCGATCAGGAATTTGAACGGCAGGAATTGCGGAATATTTGGCATAAATTATAAAATTACATATAAGGATGGCGGGACCGGTCTGGAAGGCACATTGAACCTTAAGGGCGAAATAATAGTGGCAACTGATACCTCGCAATTGATAAATATTTCGTTTAAAGGGCCCTTGACAATGAATGGAACAGTATCAAACGATAAAGAAAAAATGGATATCGATGGCGCGGGCAGCATCAATTATGTTTATGATCAGCCGGGAAAATTATAATAGATGGAAATTACCCATGATCAACGGGATTCCTTTTAAAAATAAATTGTTGTTTTTACTGTTTATTATTACCTGTTCCTATTCATTTTCACAGAGTGCAGCAGGCGGTTATTCTGAAAAGATGAAGGAATTAAAGAACAAACTTGTGGGTAATAATGTTCCTGAAGACTGGATAACTGCCAATTTTCAAAACAAAAAATTCAAAATTTATCAAAGGATGCCTGAATATTTTAAAAATATGGCCGAAAAAAAAGTAGACAGCAAGGAAAAAAGTTTTGAATGGTACAAACAATTTTTCGGCCTGGACAAAAGGATCATCAAAGCAGGGGAATTTATCGATAAAAATATCGATGTTTTGAAAAAAATCGAATCTTTAAACGGCATCCACTATGAATTAATTGTTGCGATACTGGCGGTGGAAACAAATTTTGCAGACATAAATTCAAGGGGTAATTTTTTTGTCTTTAATGCCCTTGTTTCGCAGTATGTGCTTATGCCTGAACGTGAAAATTTTGCGTTAAAAGAATTAATTGCGCTTTATAATTTTACCCTGAAAAGCGGAAAAGACACTTATTCTTTTATAGGATCATTCGCCGGGGCCTGCGGCTGGGGACAGTTTTTACCGTCATCCCTGATGAAGTTTTTCAGGGATTCTCCAAATGATGACGGCATCGATATTTATTCGCTTGAAGACAATTTATACAGCATCGAAAATTATCTTTATTCCCATAATCTTAACGGCAGGAACATCGATTACAGGCAGGCCCTTTATGATGCCATTTATAGCTATAATCCGGACGATACCTATGTTAAGGGCATCATTTATATTTATGATAAATTGAGGGAATCGGGGAAATAGTTTAATCCGCAAGCATAATTCTCCCCCAGTTTGGATAAAGCCTGAATTTTGCTTTCCCGTTCGAGATTCCAATTGTTTCGTTTTCATTAAGCTGATCGGTTAAAATTTTGCAGTTATTTAATTTATCCAGTTCGATATCTACAGATTTTGGGCTCGAATTGACGGCTATGATTACGGATTGATTATTAAACGTTCTTTTAAAAACAAAGTGTTTGTGGGCAACAATTATTTCTTCATAATTGCCATATTTAAGTATTTCATTGGTATTTTTTATCCATGATAATTTTTTTATGCTTTTTAACAAATCAGGATTTTTTGTTAAAGACAAGATGCTGTCTTTATCTATTGCGGGCCTTAGGGCATCATCGCTGTTGCCGGTTTTTCCACCTTCTATGCCGTATTCACTGCCGTAATAAATCGATGGTATTCCGGGCATAGTGTAGAGAAGTATGTATAACGGGTAGAGGTGAGACTGGTCTTTTAAAATCGTTGCAACCCTGTTTACATCATGGTTGTCAACAAAGTTATAAAGGTACAAGCCCTTGTAAATGCCGTTTTCACCGAATTGCCTTTTTAAAGAATAGGCGATCTCAAAATAATTATCGTCATTATGGCTGGAAAAAAGCCCCTTGTAACATTCATAATTTGTAACGGCATCGAGGGTGTTACTGTTGGCCCATTTATTATAATTGCCATGAATAACTTCTCCGAGAAGCCAAAAATCTTTCCTGATTTTTTTGCAATGTGATGAGAGCTCTTTTAAAAATTCAATATCTATACAGTCCGCTGCATCGAGCCTCAGCCCGTCAATATCAAAATAATTGATCCAGTTTTCAATGGCATTAAAAAGACAATTTTTGACCCCTTCGTTGGCATGATTGAATTTTACAAGATTCAAATGACCGTTCCAGGTATTGTATGAAAAACCGTCGTTAAACCGATTGTTTTTATTGAAATCCACTCCCTGGAACCAGTCCCTGTAATGAGAATTATCCCTGTTTATCAACATATCCCTGAATGCGAAGAAATCTCTACCGCAATGATTGAAAACTCCGTCAAGAACCACTTTTATTCCGTTTTCATGAAGGGTTCTGACGAGATTCTTTAAATCTTCGTTTGTTCCCAAACGTCTGTCAACCATATTATAATCAACCGTTTCATAGCCATGATAATCCGATTCAAATAAGGGCCCAAGGTATAATGCATTGATATGCAGACTTTTTATATGCTCAATCCAGCCGGTTATTTTAGTCAGCCTTGAAACAGGTTCATCATGATGATTGTTTTTATACAATGCGCCAAGCATTCCTAAAGGATAAATGTGATAGAATAAGCTTTCATGTGCCCAATGGGTTTTCATGTGATACTCCTTATACATACCGGTAGGTATAGCAAAATTTTAAAAAAATTTAAGAAAAAATTCCATGCATAAACTGTTTTACGGCTTTATACAAAAGCTCGTCATTTAAATCTACCAGGCCGTAAAAAAACAATGATATATAATTATTTATCATTCCGATAAATGTGATGGCATAGGCTTCATTCCTTCCCCTCATATTGCCGTGGTCATTGACACAGGAAATAAAAATAGCGTTAACAAGATCAAACTGGATTCGAAACAGGCCTAAAACTTCCTTTGATGATTCGCTTTCGGGGGGGCCAAAGCTCATCCCGAGAAGCATCCGGTAATACGTCTTGTTATTTTTGGCAAAATCAAAATATAATTTTGCAATATTGTTCAGGGTCAGCGGCAAATCCCCTTTGTATTCCGAAGCAGCCTTGAGTCTGTCGATAAAATCATTTGATTTTACCTTCAAGATTTCCCGGAAAAGCCCTATCTTGCTGCCGAAATAATGGTATAAAGTCGGTTTTGTAACCTCCGCGGCGGTAACTATTTCCTGTACTCCCACCGCTTCATACCCCCGTTCGGAAAAAAGATTAACTGCGATTTCAACAATTTTTTGTTTATTGTCCATAAGCTGGTTTTAGTATACCGATCGGTATACTAATTGTCAACAGTTTTTTTATAAAATTTTTATCTGCCGGCTGAGAGGCGGCTTGCAAGAATAAAGGGCAGGTTATTATCCATTATTTTTTGCTGGGTCGTTCTTATATCATATTCAAAACGGCAAATTTTTATTGCCATTTTTTCAGAATCAAACACGGCAAAACTGCCTTTGGGATCGCCGTCCCGCGGCTGGCCGATTGAACCGGGATTTACAAGATAATAAAGATTCTTATCAAAATGCAGCGAGGTTTCCTTGATGATTGATGTTTCTCCTGATGCCGGATCATAGCTGTAAATTTTTTGTATATGCGTATGCCCGAAGAACAATAGTTTTACATTATTATCAACCATCCAGGCAAACTGCTCTTTTGTGTCCTGCTTTGTAAAGATATAATAGTCTTCATCCAATGGCGACCCGTGGCAGATTGCAAAGGAATCATCGATGAATTTCGGCCCCATATCCAGGGCATTGAGGAAATTTTCGCTTGTCCGCGTGATGTGCTTGATCGTCCATTGTATGGCGGCAACGGCATTATATGAAAAATCGTCATATTTGTATGTGGAAACCGCCCTGTCATGGTTTCCCCTGATAATTGTAAGCCGATCCATTTTATAAAAAAGATCGATGATCTCGTTTGGATTCGCATTGTACCCTACGACATCTCCCAGGCATATTATCCTGTCAATTTTTAATTTTGGAAGAAACTCAAGTGCTTTTGAGAATGCCTCAAGGTTGCTGTGAATATCGGACAAGATTGCATACTTCATACTTTATTCTTTCGGTACTATTTTGCATATTTATTATACAACCCAATGATTGTTTTTGCAACGATATTCAAATTTTTGCCGAAACAGATTATGCCGTCCCTGTGTCCTTTAAGGACAATTGTTCTGGCGGATATTTTTTTTTCAGAGCCTGCTATGTCCATAATCGATCCGGACAGCTTCACACTTCCGTATTCGGCATCGGCAGGTGTCGCCGGGCAATCATTCCTTATCAATTTTTCCCAGAGTCCGGCATGGTGTATGTGTACAACCGCTTTGATTTTTTCGTTGGAATAATAACATGCCGCATGTGTAACAGACTCGGATGAGGGCAATACGGGGCCTTCACATTCCACTGAATTATTGTTGAAATCAACATTTGTTATTGTGCAATAATGGCTGCCGTCGAGCCTTGCCATATTGCCCGTTTGCGTACCCGTTATTACAAAGGTGTTTCCCTTTGACCGGCTGCTTATGTTGCCATACCCCAGTTTTGCATTCTCATCGAACCCGATTAATTTTAAGGAATAGAGTTTTTTCCTGATTCTCTCGATACCGGAAAACGAACCCTTGCCAAGGCTCCCCGTTTTGTTCCATTTTGATATACCGAATTTTATTACACCTTCGTTCAAAATCATTCTCCAAAAGAAAAATAATGGTAAAAATGGCCCGTTTATGCTATTGATTATAATACTATGATATTGATGATAAATATAAACAATTTTTTAAAAAAAATGAACAGGTTAAACAAAATTTTTTACAACCTGCCGCATGGAATATTTACCGAAGACAATGAATATATCAATAAAACGGAAATGTTGATACCGCACATTAATTTCAGCATAGGTTCACCTTTGAAGATAAAAAAAGTAAATTTTAACAGTGCGTCAAAAAACAACTTAAGCGATTTTATGGAAGAGGCCGGCCTGTATAAAAGCGGGCCTTTTAAATCCGTCGATGAAAATGATCTTACAATCGACATGATATTGAATGAAATTCATGAATTTGAATTCGACAAAAAAAGGAATCCGTTTGAAAATTACCTGGAGCTTATGGTTTTAAAATATCTGATGGAAAGCATTTCCAGCAAAAAAAGCCTTTTAAGCGGTATATGGGGCAGCAAGGAAGCCTTGGCCAGGTCAACCGGTCATGCACGGGGTAATTTTTCGGATTTTATATGCAACATGGAAGAAAAAAATGCCGTTTTACACAAGATCAGGGAACGGATAAACTTCTATCCTGAAATATTTTTCGATCATCTTGATGAATATGAAAGCGGTGCATTCAATGTTAAACATTCTCAATATTCGACTTTCCTCGAATTGAGGATACTCCAGATTAAATATAAAATTTATCTCCAGGACAGGTGCACACAGGCCAATATAATGTCGGCTGATATAAAGGCGAAATTTGACGAACGTATAAACATAATCAGGAAATTGCTTCATACCTTTCCTGTTGAATATATTTGAAGACGATAAGTAATTATTATAAAATTACGTATTAATTAATAACGTGCCGGGAGTAAATAGAACTGGAAAATGATGAATGCAGAATTGAATTCTCTGGCCAAAAAAGCTATTTATTCCCGTGAATGCCTTGAACTGCTTTTTGATAATATTTATCCCCTCATCTGGCATTTTTACAGGATAAGATTAAAAAACGGCGAAGATGCGATGGATCTTACCCAGAACGCCTGCATAAAAATCGTCAACAACCTTGATAGATACAGGGAACAAAAATCCTGTTTCAAGACATGGATGTACACGGTTATAAAAAACATGCTCGTGGATTTTTTTCGGAGGAAATCGTTAAGCATTGATGATGAAATCGACTTTGAACTAATGAAAGGAGTCGATTCGCCGGTTGACAGCATAATCAGGGAGGAAGACAAAAAGGCATTGAAGGAGGTTTTTAAATCATTGACCCCGAGGCAGAAGGAGATTCTCGAATTGAAGTTTTTTTTCAATATAAGAAACAGGGACATTGCCAGGCTGCTTGATTTGAATGAAAAAACTGTCAGTTCGATAATATCGAAGTCCTGTGAAAAGCTTAAAATACTCCTGGAGAAAATTGATTTTTAAAAATTATGAAGAAGATTGAAAAATTTTTTAACAAATCCGTAATACTCATAAACGAAAAGCATAAAAACGAAGTTCGGGATAAAATTATGTCCGCCCGGGGTTTTGAAAAGGAAAAACCGGCTTTTTTTTACAATTTTAAATTTTACCTGGGCACTGTCACAATGTTACTGGTTATCATTCTCACCGCAATTATGCTGAAATTCCTTGTGCCTGTGAGCCAGTTTGGTAAATCGACGGCATACAGGGAGAATGAAATCAATTCGGTGAATTCCCGGGGCAGGGATTTGGCATATCAAAAAAAGCATGCGGATAAAAATTTATTGGAGAATGCAAAATCAGGCACTTTAAATAAAGACGCAGCAATTGAAAATGATGCGGCAAAGACAGAAAAAAAGGTTTCAAAATCTAAATCGGCGGGACGCTTTGAAGGTGAAATTTTATTCAGTTATGTTGAACCGGACGAGGATAATTCAACACAGGGGGGCATGGAAGAGGGAAGCAAGATAGCGGGCGATGATCAATTGAAAAATGAAAAACTTGCCGAACCGTCGATCAGGGAATCCGCTGAAAAATCCGATTCATTCGTCATGAAAAACAGAAGTGAAAATGGCGACTACGGAAAAAAATTGGGTGTTAAAAGCCAAAGACGTGAATTAAAGAATGATTTTAAATCCTCCGGCCTTTTTAATACGATATCCATAATCCCGGACACCGGTACATCATGCATTGATTACCTGCAGGGCATGTTCAAAACCAGCCGGATTATCGATAAGAACAAAATTAATGTCCAGGAGATCATAAATTATTTCGGCAAGAATTACAGCGGGCCTTCAAAAGGAATTTATGCCGAATCCGTTTATGCCGGGGCAGGCCGCAGTTTTGTACTTCTGTATTACAGGTGCGAAAAGGGAACCAGAAACTTCAAGCTTCATATAAATTTCAGGGAAGGGATTTATTATAAAATTGCAGGGTACGAAGGGCCTCAAGCAATAAAAAAATCCGGCGATTACGGTGTGGCAGGCAGCATAATTATTCTGATCGAGCTGGATTCTGCAATAAACGATTTTACGGAATTCGGGAGCATAAAAGCCGTATATTTTGACAACAACAATATTAAACATGAAGAATCAGGGGACATTGCGCCGGCCGGCCCGCATGATCTCGGCTCATCTTCGGAATTATTCAGGCTCGCATATTTCGGTTTTATGATCGGGGAAAACCTGAAAAACGGCTCTTATTCCGGAGAGGAAATCACGGAGTATAAAAAAAATTATCTTGACAATAAGGTAAAAATTCTTTCTAAGTATCAGGATTCCTTTTATAATGAATTTATACAGTACGAAAAATAATCCGTATCTTCCGGCATTATTAAACAGATCAAGGAGTTTTCATTGAATTACAATACAGGCGGCGTTTACAACGGCTTTTTATTAATTTCCGAAGAATTCATCCCGGAAGTCAAATCAAAAGCGCTGATTTTCGAACATGTCAAAACAAAGGCAAGGCTCTTAAAGCTCGAGAATGACGATGAAAACAAGGTTTTTTCCATCACTTTCCGCACTCCGCCGGAAGATAATACCGGCCTTACGCATATACTGGAGCATTCCGTATTGTGCGGTTCAAGAAAATTCAGGGTCAAGGAGCCTTTTGTAGAATTACTCAAAGGTTCGCTCAACACATTCCTTAATGCATTTACATTCCCTGACAAGACGATGTATCCTGTTGCGAGCATGAACACAAAGGATTTTTTCAACCTGATCGATGTATACCTGGACGCTGTATTTTATCCGAACATTTATGACAATCCCCTGATCATGATGCAGGAAGGGCACCATCTCGAGCTTGATAACATAAACTCTCCGCTTTCATATAAAGGCGTGGTTTACAATGAAATGAAAGGTGCCCTGTCAAGCGTTAACCAGATTTTATTCAGGAAAATACAAAATTCCCTTTATCCCGATACGCCTTATGAATTCGAAGCGGGGGGGGACCCGGAAGTCATACCGCAGCTTACCGAACAGAAATTTCTCGGGTACCATAAAAAATACTATCATCCTTCAAACAGCTTCATATATTTATACGGTAACGGCAGTACATCAGGCGAACTGGAATTTATCGACAGTAAATATCTGTCTTCGTTTGAACACATTGAAATTGATTCATCCATTAAACCGATAAAGCCGTTTGAAAAACCGGCCAGCATAAGGGATAATTATCCTGTTGCAGGAGAGGATGAGGAAGACGGCAGGGAAATATATTCGATAAGCTTTGCCCTGAATGAAGCAACCGATACGGAGCTTTTTTTTGCATTTACCATCCTCGAGCATATATTGTTCGACACTCCTGCGTCCCCCTTGAAAAACGCCCTTCTGGATGCCGGCATAGGCGAGGATGTATTCGGCACTTATGAATCCGAGATTTACAAGACGTATCTCTCGATAGTTGCAAAAAATTGCGACAAGACTAAAAAAGGTCTTTTTGAAAAAACCGTATTCGACACATTGAAGCTGCTTTCGGAAAAAGGCATCGACAAAAAACTCATCGAGGCAAGCATTAACCAGATAGAATTCATCTACAGGGAAGCGGACGGCGAATATTCCCACGGGCTCTCCTGCAACCTCCTGTTGATCAACAGCTGGCTGTACGACAGCGATCCCCTGATGCACCTTAGATATGAAAGTACGATAAGCGCCATAAGAGAAAAGGCAAAAGGCAGGTATTTCGAAGAATTAATTGAAAAATATTTTTTAAACAACAGCCATGTCATATAT
>JBJKSS010000080.1:0-3641 GCA_046703745.1 Spirochaetota bacterium | reverse complement strand
CAAAATATTCAGGAATAATGGCAATTTCATTTGTTGACAAGCGGCGGAGCCTAAAGTATTATTCGGCAAACACCAGTGATTCCCCCTGCAATAGCAAAAGGGAACAGGAGGTAAGTAATGAGAGTGCATTTTTTGCAGCATGTCAAATTTGAAAATCCCGGCTTGATTCTCGACTGGGCAAAAAAAAGGAAACACAAAATATCTATAACGGAATTTTATAAAAACGGCAAACTGCCGGAATCGACGGATTACGATGCATTGTTCGTTATGGGCGGGCCGATGGGGGTTTATGATGACGGGAAATATCCATGGCTCGCCGGGGAAAAACGTTTTATCGAAAAGGCAATTCAGTCGAATAAATCCGTTACCGGAATATGTCTCGGCGCCCAGCTTATCGCCGATGTCCTGGGTGCAAGGGTTTATAAAAACGATCACCGGGAGATAGGCTGGTTTGATATTGAAACATGCGGGCAAGCCATTGAGGGGATTCCCGGGCTTTTCCCCCTGAAGCTCAAGGTTTTCCACTGGCACGGGATACATTTGATATCCCGGCCGGCGGGATCAACTTTGTAAAATCTGAAGCCTGCCTGAACCAGGGATTCATTTACGGCAGCAGGGTGCTTGCCCTGCAGTTTCACCTGGAAATGAGGGGCGCCAACATTAAAAACATCATCAAAAATTGCAAAAATGAGCTTGATCCTGGAGAATACATCCAGGATGAAAAATCCATTATTGCAGGGACAAAGTATAATCTGAATAATGCGAATTCAGTAATGATAAAAATACTTGAAAGGATTGATGAGTGGCACACTCATTCAGGAGAATCATTCAAAAAATTTTTGATTTAAAATATTGACAATTGTTTTAATCTGCATTATATTTACGAATGAATAAAAAAAATATTCATTCGGGAAGGTTGTTTTTGTAACATGATAGAAAAAAAATCCGATATTTTCACCGCAGCAAGGCAATTATTCTATGAAAAAGGCTTCAAGGATACAAATGTCTCTGACATTGCAGAGAATGCGGGGATCGGAGTAGGTACTTTTTATAATTATTATTCTTCAAAAGAGGAGCTTTTCCTCGAAATTTATATAAAGGAAAATGAGGATCAAAAAAAGCATCTAATGGAAACAGTTGAGCCGGATGATGATCCTGTGAAATTTGTCATCAAATTCGTGGCAAAAAACATAACAGAGATGAATTCAAACAAAATACTCAGGGAATGGAACAACAGGGAGCTTTTTGGCAAACTTGAAAAACATTTTATGGAAAAAGGCGGGATAAAAAGCATCGAAGATTTGATGCGAGGCGGAATGTCTGAGATGATCAAATCCTGGAAGTCCGAAGGAAGATTAAGAAAGGATCTGGATGATGAGATGATATATGCGATTTTCAGCTCGATACCTTACATTGACCTTCACAAAAGCGAAATCGGCATTCAATATTTCCCGCAGGTTTTACTTTATATAACTGAATTCGTTATGAGAGGATTGACCGAAAGGACGATATAATTTTTTTTTCTTAACATGAATGAATTATTAAAATATTCATTCATGTTAAAAAGAGATTAATCTTATGGATAAAATTATTACAAGCAAAAAAGAATTAAAAAGAAAAAATCATGAAAAAGGGGCTGATAATGAATCAAACCACAATTAACCAAAAAAGCAGGAACATGCTGAAAATTCTTGTTCTGTGTGGAATATTTTCAACCTTTCTTTATGCAGGCACGGATATCCTCGCCTCAACCCTCTGGAACGGTTACAGTTATAATTCTCAAAGCGTGAGTGAACTGATTGCAATTAATGCCCCAACAAGGCCCCTCGTCGTACCATTGTTCTTGATTTATTCCCTGCTCGTATTCGCTTTCGGCTCAGGGGTCTGGATTTTTTCCGGCAGGAGAATCACGCTGCGCCTCGCAGGAGCTTTCATGATCGGCAAGGAGGTTCTAGGAGCAGTCGTCACCCTTTTTTTTCCCATACACCTGCGCGGCACAGGGGCAACTTACACCGACACGATGCACATAATGCTTACAGGAATCGGCGTGGTTTTTATGATGCTTGCAATAGGGTTTGCTTCCGCAGCTTTCGGGTGGAGGTTCCGGGTTTATTCAATAATTACAATCGTTGCAATGTTTTTTTTCGGAATGACTGCAGGTTTATACGCTTCTCCGAGATTCGCAGCAGGATTAACAACTCCATGGCTCGGCATAATGGAACGTATCAATATTTTCAGCTTCTTCATCTGGGTGAATGTATTGTCGATCATCCTCTTAAAGGCGAATAATTCCGGACGCCTGCTGCGCCTGGACGGCAACTGATTATATAGGAGGAAAAATGTTGATAAAATAAAAAATGATTCAGTAGATAAAAATGTTTTATTCAGAATTTATGAAAATTATTAGTATACGCGTTAATTATTATACAACTCAAGGAGTTAAACATGAAAACAACTGTCATTTCATATTCATTTACAGGGAACAATGAAAATTTGGCAAACAGCATAGCTGCCGAATTAAATGCAAACCAGATCAAACTTACAGAAGTCAAACGCCGGACAATGTGCACAATTGTCTTGGACATGCTCTTTAACAGGGAACCAAAATTAAATCCGGTATCAGAAAATACAGAAAATGATTTTGTCCTGTTCATAGGGCCCGTCTGGATGGGGCTTGCAGCTTCACCATTTAGAATTTTCTTCAGACAATATAAAGATAAATTCAAAAGATACGCCTATGCCTCGATCAGCGGAGGGGCTCTTGGCCCCAATCCAAAACTGGCCGGCGATTTGGCTAAGCGGTCAGGCAAGGTACCGTCTGCGGTCATCGACCTGCATATCGCGGATTTACTTCCGTCTGATCCAGGGCCAACTATGAAAACAACCTCTTCATATCGATTGAATGAAATGGACATAAAAAACCTCACAACTACAATTGTGAAATCCGTCAAGGAAACGATGGCAAAAAATTAAAAGTTTAAAAATATTTTTCAATTTTTAATAAGGAATAAACATGAGAGTAACGGCATTTATAGGCAGCGCACGCAGGAATGGCAACACGAAAAAAGCGGTTGAACGGATCCTTGCGAACCTCCAGTTGTTTGGAAAAGTAGAAAGCGAAATCGTCACCTTGAGTGATTACAAACTCTCAACATGCAGAGGGTGCAAGCTCTGCTTTGATAAAGGCGAGGAATTTTGCCCGTTAAAAGATGACGGGGACAAGCACATCGGGAAAATTGAAAAATCCGACGGGATAATTATTGCAACGCCTAACTATTCGTTCCAGGTCTCAGGGGTCACGAAGACTTTCCTCGACAGGATCGGATTCTACTTCCATCGCCCGCGCTTTTTCGGAAAGACTTTTACAAGCATTGTGATGCAGGGATTTTTCGGCGGAAATAAAATCGTCAAATACCTGGATTTCGTGGGTAACGGGCTGGGTTTCAATACCGTAAAAGGATGCGTCCTTACATCGGTCGAGCCTGTAACAGAAAAAGCCCGGCAAAAAATGAACGGCACCATTGATCACTTGAGCAAAAAATTCTATCAGGTTCTTGAGAAAAGAGAATTGCCGAGGCCTACTCTTTTCAAATTAATGACATTCAGGGGATTCCGCACAAGCCTGAAGTTGATGCTTGATG
>JBJKSS010000079.1:0-4507 GCA_046703745.1 Spirochaetota bacterium | reverse complement strand
TTTTTGATCCTTCAAACGGCAAAATAACCAGCTATAATGAAAAACTTTTTTTAAAAAGCTGGTCAATATTCAGTTTCATGGCTTTAACGATTGATGAATAATAAAATTTAAGGAAACAAAATGGCAAAGTCCGCCCTGATTAAATGTACAGATTATGATGTTGTTTTGTAAATTTTTGATTTACAGATGATTTTTTGATTTTGTTTGATTTAATTTTCAAATAAGGGCATAATTAAATTAAATAAGAAATTCCGGAGATTCCAAATGACAGAATACCTGATAAAATTTATTGATAAAAAATCCATCGGACTTCGTTTGTTATTGTCTGTAATCTGCTATAATTTCATATTACTTGTAGGTCTGCTGGATTACAACATCGCCAGTATTAATATTTTCATATTTTATGCTTTTTCGGTTGTTTTCGCATCCCTGTTTTTAAGCACCGCTGACGGTATAGTGGCTTCGGTTTTGAGCGCTTCACTCAATTTTTTTACCAATACAAAGTTTCTGACATATAATTCGATAACGATTTTAATTTTTAATTTTATCGTAGACCTGTCCCTTTTCATACTGATTGTGATCCTCGTTGTCCAGCTGCGAAAGGCTTTTTTGAGGGAAAAAAAACTTGCACGCACGGATTTTCTTACCGGCTTAAAGAACCGGAGATCATTCCTGGAAGAATTAACCGAAAAAAATGCTGCATTCTCAAATGAATACAGTCTTTGTTACATGGACATAGACCGTTATTATAATTTTATTGAAAATTACGGAATAGTTAAAGCTGATGAAATGATAAAAATGACTTCAAGGTTTCTAATGAAATATTATGAGAATATTTACCGGTACGAAGAAAACCGGTTTATAATAATTTTCAACGAGACGGATACAAAAAAATCGGCATTCAGCAAGATGCAAATTTTAAATAATGAACTGCAAACAGAGCTTGAAAGGCATGGTCTGCCGGTGTCTTTCAGTGTGGGGATACTCTATGTTACAAGGGGAGGTTTGAAAATTTCCCAAATTTTATTTACGTTATTCAGACTTGTCCAGTCGATTAAAAAAGAAGGCGGCAATATGGTAAAATATTCCATTCTTGACAATTTTCAAAAAGAAATAAAATAAAAATCAGGCATTTGCCAATGAGTATTTTTACTTGTTGTAAATATTCTCATTGAAAGTAAAAAAGTCATAAACCGATTTCGTATTATCGTATGACAAGAGCTTTTTTCTTTCTGTTTCCTTGCCCAATATGGAGCTTACCATCATCAAAACCCTGATGTGCGGTCCGAAAATACCTTCCGGTGTGAGAATTAAAACAAATATTCTGCTGGGCTTGCCGTCAATGGAATCAAAATTAATTCCATCTCTCTTGATGCCGACTGACATTATGATTTCATCAATTTCCTTTGACTTGCAGTGCGGTATTGCTATGCCCTGCTGTATCCCGGTACTCATTGCCTTTTCTCTTTCAAGTAAATCCTGCATAACCCCGGACTTGTTTTTTATTCGGCCATTTTTGTAGAGCAAATCTATCATTTCTTCAATGACTTCCATTTTTGTATTGGCCTTTAAATTCAGGATAATGTCCTTTTCATCAAGAATATCTGCAATGCGTATGTTGAATTTTTTTACGGAATAATCCTGTGTTTTTTGTTTTACAACTGTTCCGGCATTTCCCTGCTCATTAATGAGATTTTTAATGTTTCTGTCCAGGTCAAAAATAACCTCAACTATAATAGCCTTGACAATGCCGAAATTTTCACTGGAAGTCTCAAAGACAAGTGATGTCCTGTTATCGTCAATACATAAAAAAAGATCTCCGCGCGCTGCCTGGTAATATTTTGTGTCCGTTTCTATAAGATTAATCAAGAAGTCCTGTTTTTTCAAATTGTCAATGAGCCTGTACATTACCAGCCTGGTAATTTCGGCTGACCCGAAATTAATTTTGTATTCTTCTATTTTTTCCGATTGTTTTTCCCTGATGCCGGCTTTGCCCTTTATTGAAGACAGGTAGAAGATCGGGGAAATAATTACGGTTGACAATATTATCGCAACAACGGATATATCAAAATAATCCTTGTTTAAAATCCCCATGTAATATGCAATGGATGCGATGATAAGGGAAACTTCAAATCTGGGTATATTGGCAAGCGTTATTCTCAAGGCTCCGGAAAAATTGTACTTCATCATCAGCGAGGGAATGAAATTAAAAATTATTTTAACAGCTATGATTATGATGCAGAAAATCAGACCGGCAATCATTATCTGCGGATTTAACAGGATGGATTTAATGTCGATCATCATTCCTATTATTACGAAGAATAACGGCGAGAAAAAGTTGAATAACGGCCTGACGTTGTCCCGTATTATGAAATTGAGATTTGTTTTTGATAAAATCAGGCCCACAAGATATGCGAAAATTATGATCGGTATGCCAAACAGGGTACTGAAACCCGATATGATCATGATAATGGAAAGTATTATGAGCGAAAAAGTGAAAATGTTTTTAAAGTACTTCACTGTATTCGGCAGTATTTTGACGAAAATAAGGCAAAAAATCAGGAAAGCCAGCCAGATGGCTATCTGCTCGATATAGGTAATCGAAAATTTATCGGCAAACAAAACATTTGTTGTTGTCCTGTTTTGTACAAAAATTAATTCAGTAATGACGGCAAATAAAACTATTGTTATAGTATTGTCAGTCAGTATGGATGAAAAAATCGTAAGTTTTTCATTGGATGATATAACCGATTTTTTGCTCAAAATTCTCGAGGCTATGCCAATCGTACCCGCAGAGAAGATCAGTGCTATTATGATATTTTTGGGATCAAGCAAGCCTGTTGCAAAATAAACACTGGAGGCATATACGGTGCAGCAAAATGTGAATATGAATGAAATTATGCTTATTTTAATGCCCCGGGAGCTGTATTTGGTAAATACCGACAGATCGGTTTGCAGTCCCATGATAAAGAAGAGTATAACGGAAGCGATCATCGAAATGAGAAGAAGTTCATAAGATATACCGATGCCGTTATTGCTGAGAGGAAACAATCCGCTGCTGAACCCGTAAAAGCTCATTCCTCCGAGCAAATAAGGGCTTATTACTATACCAACCAGGAGCTCGCCAAGCATTGACGGTATTTTGATTTTTTTAAGAAGATTGCCGACTATTTTTGCGAGAATCAGAATTATGCCTATCCCCAGCACAATATACGTTGTCTGCCCTATGGGATTGTTAACAAAATTCAAATTATTATTTTCCTGTGAGAAAATGAATAAATTTGATGTAAATAACGTGAAGAAAACAAAAGATAATTTATAAATTAAATTCCTTTTTTTAAACATTTGAATTCCCTGCCCTCAAAATCAAGATAGCAACTTTATAATTAATTATAAATTAATCCCTGATAAAGTAAATTATTATTTTAAAATTCTTCCAAAATTACAATTGTTTTTTTCTGTGTTATATACGCAAATCCTTTGTTCAAAAGTACAACTACCATCTGTTTGGCATCTTGTGCTATAAATTTAAGATTGCCTTTTTCGGTTATAACTATTGCAGGAGCGTGATTGTCCAGCACACACATTTCTCCATAACCTGCAGGAAGTGTTATGGACGAAACGTTTTCCATAGTTAATTTTTTTTCCGGTGAAACAATTTCAAGTACCATTATTTCATTTTCTCCGCATTTTCTTTTACTTCGTTGATATCGCCGCACATGTAAAAAGCTGCTTCAGGATAACTGTCGCACTTGCCGTCTATAATTTCCTTGAATCCCGAAATTGTTTCTTTCAATGAAACATATTTTCCTTTCTGTCCGGTAAAGCTTTCTGCAACAAAGAAAGGCTGTGACAGGTATCTTTGAATTTTTCTTGCACGTGCAACTATTATCTTGTCTTCATCGGATAATTCATCGACGCCGAGTATTGCTATAATATCCTGGAGTTCCTTGTATCTCTGGAGGATTTTCTGCACCCCTCGTGCAACGCCATAATGTTCTTCACCGACGATATGAGGCTGTAAAATAGTCGAGTTTGATTCCAAAGGATCAACCGCAGGGTAAATACCGAGGGCTACAATTGCCCTTGAAAGAACGACAGAAGCATCAAGGTGGGTAAATACCGTTGTAACACCCGGATCGGTAAGGTCATCGGCAGGGACATAAATCGCCTGAATTGATGTAATTGATCCCTTTTTGGTGGATGTGATCCTTTCCTGTAATGAACCCATTTCGGTTGCAAGGGTAGGCTGGTAACCTACAACTGAGGGCATTCTGCCCAGAAGTGTTGAAACTTCCGTACCAGCAAGTACGAATCTGAATATGTTGTCAAGGAACAATAATACGTCCTGGTTCATCGCATCCCTGAAATGTTCGGCTATTGTAACGCCTGTGAGGCCGACTCTCAATCTGGCTCCCGGCGGCTCGTTCATCTGTCCGTATACCAAAACGGTTTTGTCGATAACCCCGGAGTGATTCATTTCAAGGTACAACTCGTTGCCTTCCCT
>JBJKSS010000078.1:0-13445 GCA_046703745.1 Spirochaetota bacterium | reverse complement strand
TATATAGCCTTTGAAAATCATTCATTAAAATATAATCGGAGGACAGTAGTGGAATACAGGATAATTGTATTAATCAAGCAGGTTCCGGATACAAAAAACATCACCGGCCAGGCAATGAAAGAAGACGGCACTGTAAACAGGGCGGCACTGCCGGCAATTTTTAATCCTGAAGACCTTAATGCTTTGGAAGAAGCAATAAAAATCAAGGAGACTTGCGGAGGCAAAATAACGGTTATTACCATGGGCCCTCCGAATGCAGCACAGGTTTTAAGGGAATCTTTGTTCAGGGGCGCCGATGACGTAATCCTGATTACGGACAGAAAATTCGCCGGAGCGGATACCCTTGCAACATCCTATGCATTGTCAATGGCGATAAAAAGGGTCAAGGATTTTGACATAATTTTATGCGGCAGGCAGGCTATAGACGGCGACACTGCACAGGTAGGACCGCAGACAGCTGAAAAGCTCGGCATAAACCAGATCACCTGTGTTGACAAAATTATCGGTCTTAAGGATATGGAAATCACCGCCGAACGTTCAATCGAAGGCGGCTATGAAAAGGTAAAAGCCAAACTTCCGCTGTTGCTCACGATCAACGGGGAAGCCAATGAACCGAGGCCATGCTCGGCCAAAAGGGTAATGGCATTCAAGAATGCAATGACATCGCTCGAGGCCAGCTCATTCGGTGATGAATACATGAAGACCGCCGAGCTCGACGAATCGAGTATAATCATAAAATTATGGGAACTTGCCGAAATCAAGGCGAATGAGGTTCAATGCGGCCTTTCGGGTTCACCGACAAAGGTAAAACAGATCGAAAGCGTGGTGCTCGGTGCGCACGACTCGAAGAGCATCGAGAATTCCAAAGCCGGCCTCGAATCACTCATAAAAGAATTAATGCAGGAACATATAATAGGTTAAGGGAGGAAACAAATGAAAACAAATGAAGTATGGGTTTATATAGAACAACATGACAATAAAATTGCGGACGTGAGTCTGGAGCTTCTGGGAAAAGGCACGGATCTCGCACAAAAACTCGGTGTAAAACTCGGTGCGATGCTTTTGGGTGCAGGCGCCAGGAACCTTGCAAAAACAGTTATGGAATACGGTGCCGACAAGGTTTATTCTGCCGAGAATCCGGCCTTGAAAAATTACACAACTTTGCCCTATACAAAGGTCATTGTTGATTTGATCAAGGAATACCAGCCCCAAATCGTATTATATGGCGCAACTACAACGGGAAGGGATCTTGCTCCGAGAGTTGCATCCGATTTGAAAGTTGGCCTTACGGCGGACTGTACCGACCTGCAGATCGGCAATTATGATGCAAAGGACAAGCAGTATAAGGACATATTGTACCAGATCAGGCCCGCATTCGGCGGAAACATTATTGCGACAATTGTCAGCCCGGAGCACAGACCGCAGATGGCAACAGTGAGGGAAGGCGTCATGAAAATGAACAATCCCGACAAGGCAAAACAGGGAGAAACGGTTGATTTCAAGGCCGATATACCGGTTGAATTACAGTTGACAGAGGTAATCGAAAGGGTGCAGAAGGAAAAGACGGTCAATCTGAAAGGTGCAGGCATTATAGTTTCAGGCGGAATGGGAGTAGGCTCAAAGGACAACTTCCAGTTGCTACACCAGCTTGCCCATAATCTCGGTGCTGAAATCGGCGGATCAAGGGCCGCTGTTGACGCAGGGTTCATAGGCAAGGAACATCAGGTTGGTCAAACCGGCACAACGGTAAGACCGAAGCTCTACATTGCAGTCGGCATATCCGGCCAGATACAGCATATCGCGGGAATGAGCGGATCGAACAGGATCATAGCTATAAACAACGATCCGAAGGCCCCGATTTTCCAGATCGCACATTACGGGATAGTTGGCGACCTCAACGAAGTGCTGCCGAAATTCATGGAAGTTTATAAATCATTGAAGAAATAACGAAATAATTAAGGAGTCAAAAAATGTCAAATTTTTTTAAGGATAACGATGATATACAGTTTCATATGAAAAATATTGACCTTGACTGGATAATCGAGTTAAAGGAAGATAATTTTTCTGAAAAAAGCAAGTATAATTATGCACCGAAAACCATTCAGGACGCAAGGGACAATTACAACAGGATACTCGACATAGTCGGTGATATTGCGGGTAACTTCATTGCTCCCAGGGCAACCGAAATGGATGAGGAAGGGGCACATTTTGAAAACGGCGAGGTAAGATATCCCAAGGGAACAAGCGAATCCCTCGATGTATTGAAAAAAGCCGATCTTATGGGATTCACTTTACCGAGAAAATACGGCGGGTTGAATTGTCCCGTTACTATTTATTCCATAGCAATAGAAATGGTCTCAAGGGCCGAAGCCGGAATTATGAATATTTTCGGCCTTCAGGACATTGCTGAAACCATTAATAAATTCGCAGATGAAGATATAAAGATGCAATTTTTACCGAGATTCTGCTCGGGCGAGGTTACCGGATCTATGGCCCTTACAGAACCGGATGCGGGAAGCGATCTCCAGGCTGTTCAGCTTAAAGCAACACAGGATGTTGACGGTAAGTGGTACCTTAACGGGGTAAAAAGGTTCATAACAAACGGCTGCGGAGCGATTTCACTTGTGCTCGCCAGAAGCGAGGAAGGCACAAGCGACGGCCGCGGACTTTCGATGTTCGTTTATGAAAGGGACGACAGGATGAAGATCAGGCGTATAGAGAACAAGCTTGGCATTCACAGCTCACCCACAACCGAGCTTCAGTTCAACAACGCACCGGCGATCCTTGTCGGCAAGAGAAAACTCGGGCTCATAAGGTACGTCATGTCGCTTATGAACGGTGCAAGGCTCGCAATCGCGGCACAGGCACTTGGCATTGCCGAAGCGGCTTTTTATGAAGCAAACAAGTATGCGGAAGAAAGGGTGCAGTTCAAGAGAGCCATCAAGACAATGATTCCCGTATATGAACTTCTGGCAATAATGAGACTAAAGGTGGAATGCGCAAGAACACTGTTGTATGAAACCTCAAAGATCGTGGACATTTTTGACGGCCTTGAAAAACTCATGGAACATAATCCCGAAAAAGCAAGGGAACTGAAAAATGAAACCAAGAGATTTTCCAACTATGCGGCTCTTTTTACACCCGTATGCAAGGCCTACAATACCGAGATTGCGAATGAAGTCGCGTATGACGGCATCCAGATACACGGCGGCACGGGCTTCATGAAGGAATTCAACGCCGAAAGGCACTACAGGGATGCAAGGATCACCAACATTTATGAAGGCACGACACAGCTTCAGGTTGTGGCCGCAATCGGCGGTGTTGTAAACGGCACCGCAATGGAGAGGATCCACGAATACGAGGAAGAGTTCGATTTTTCACAGGCCGGCGAGCTTCATTCAAAACTGAAGGAAATGAGCGTCCTGCTTGAAAAAGCAATAACTTTTGTAAAACAGAAGAATGACAGTACTTACCAGGAATACCATGCACGAAGACTTGTCGAAATGACGACAAAGGTAATACTCGGTTATCTGATGCTGAGAGACGCTTCAAAATCCGAAAGGAAGAAGGTTATGGCAAAATTGTTCTTCGATTATGCATACCCGGAAGTAAAGATGAAATGTGACATTGTAACAGCAGATGTCGATTATCTTCTTAAAAAACATGAAACAATTATTGACGGTAAAAATTAATAATTGAACTGTATTCGATTTTAAACGGGGCTCTCTAAAAATCATGATATATATGGAAACAAGGGGTTACAACCCCTTGTTTCCTAGACAATGCAGTTTAAACTTTTTTTATAGAGGAAAATTTAATGACAATTCGTGAAGCAACCGTTCTTGACGTGGATGACATGCTCAGGCTTGTCAATGCATACGCGAATAAAGGGCTCATGCTGCCTAAAACCAGGTACAAGATTTATTCCACGATCCAGAATTTCTTCGTAGCAGAGGATGAAGGAAAGGTCGTCGGATGCTGTGCGGTGAGCGTGATCTGGAACGACCTTTGCGAGATCACTTCCCTTGCCGTGAATGAATCAATGGTCGGACATGGCATTGGACGAAGTTTGATAGAAGCCTGCCTGGGGAAAGCGAAAAAGCTTAAAATAAAAAGAATCATCGCCCTGACCTACCAAAAGGCATTCTTCGAAAAGCTCGGTTTCAAACTTGTAGACAAGGATCATTTCCCGAGAAAATTGTGGCGTGAGTGCCTCGAGTGCCCGAAGCTTGAGGAATGCGACGAGTCCGCATATCTTTTCGAAATAGTTTGATAATGCCATATGTTCGTTGGCTGAAAAAAAATATTTACCGAAGATCATTCTTGTCTCTGAAAATTATAATTTATAAAAATCATCATCATTCATCCTGCATGTAGTATTACACAGGATGGATGATGATGATGTGTAAAATTATTCTGGAATAACCGCATGAAGCAATTCTTCAAACCAGGTACCGGTTAAAGGATCGTACAATCCTGCACTGTCGCTGATGTGAAAGCTCCAGATGGAATTTGCTATTCCTCTTTTTTCCGCTTCCCTGGTGACGAATGATGTCCATCTTACCCTAGAATCATAATCCGCCCAGTGATGCGCACCATATTCACCATTCCATAATGGAACATTGCCGTGATTGGCTGCCCAGGCTACAGCATGATCCAGACCTGATCGGATTTGTTCTCTCTCCGCATCAGTACCGTACCAGGCAAGACCTGTCGGAGGTGGATTATCCATCCAGTTGGCTCCCTGGAAACAGAATTCAAATGGGACATAGTAATGGAATGAAACTATGATATTGGAAGTATCTGCGGGCAAAATGAGGTCATCTATTCCTGTATAACCACCCCACGATGCAGTATCAATGACTATTTTTCTCGACGGGTTTGTCTGCCGTATAATATTGCATGCCTCAGCAAGGTATTGATTCCATAACTCCGGAGTGAGGCCGTTAACCGGGTCGCTTCCGGTATTGGGCTCATTTAATAATTCAAAATACAGACCCTGGGAATAATCCTTGTAATGTTCAGAAATCTGTCTCCATATTTCAAGGAACATCTGTTCATTATGAGCCGGGTCAGTAAACAAGTCATGTGGGGCGATATTAAAATGATGGATGTCAATTACAGCTACTAATCCTCTGCTCAATGCTCCGTTTACTACTTCATCCACCCTATTGAAAAAAACCTGGTTAATTGTATATGGATAAACCCCGGTTGTGTGATTGGACCAGCAAATAGGTATTCTAACGTCGGAGAAACCTGCGTTTTTAATAACATCAAAATAACTGTCCTGAATTGTCCAGCCCCAGTCGCCTTCGTTGGGTGCATCAAGCGCGTTACCAAGATTTATTCCCTGGTATAAATCCGTAGGCATGATGTTCTTGAAATTATTGGTACTGTCCTTTACCATTTCTACTTTTATGTAATCGAAATAGATATTGCCGGTATTTGCGGCGCCAAGATGGAATGTCAGATTTGCATGGTCATCGTTGGGACTGTCCATAGTAAAGGAATATGAGTAAACTTTTTGCGTTCCATCCAGAGTGCATTCATAATTACTACCCGAATAGCAAACGTATGCACCCCCATTCATCTGAACCTGGGAAAGAACCGTCATGCTGTTGCCTTCGTCAGTCCTTGCGGAAAAAGTTACTTTATAAGTTGCATCCTGTTTGATTTTAACATTATTCTGACATACTCCGAATGACCACGCATAAGGTCCGGGATTTGTGATTGATACTTTTAATTCACCGTTTTCGACATTCATCGAGCCATCGCTTGTATCATTGACAAATAAAACCCATCCGGCCGTACCGCTGATGAAATTTCCATTTACAAGCAAATTACTTTTTACATCAAAAGAAAAAGCTGCATACCCGTATTCAGTAAGAGATTCTGTTACATTAACAACCTCGGGTTTGACCGACGTAGTGGTACCATTAGTAATAGTGAAGTCGATTGGAAGGCTATCGTCCACAAGATAGGCGTTTTGTGAGCCTTCAACCGGGGTTGCATAAATGATGTTGTTTGATTCGTCCGAAACCAGAAATTCGGTTATCTGGTATGTCCCTGTTTCAAGGGTTAGATTTTCACTCAAGTATTCACCATTGTTATTGAATAACTCGATTTTTTCTTTGTCAAAAACAACATCGCCGGATGAATTCTTGATCGAAACGAGGATGAATTTAGGTAAAGCCGCCGATGAGAGAGCAGGGCTTATTGATTTCATTCCCTTGGATGCAGAGCCGAAAACAAATTTCACGTTTCCGGAAATTTTTTTCCCCGAATTGTCATTCTTTTTACCGGCCCGTTTGGAGCCAGGCTGTGAACATGAAAACAAAAAAATGAACAACAGGGAAAGAACAAAAAATATTTTTGTCTTTTTTTTCATTTTTTATTTCTCCTGATTATTTTTTACTCGTACCCGCGTTTTTTCGAATCGCCATTTTTGTTTTTTAATTTACCGGGAACTTGCGCAAGTTATATAGATAAATAAACAAACAAAAAAAATAATGGTTTTCACTATTACACCTAGGTTTTATACATATGAAATTTATTATATCTCGCTTATAACGTGAATTCCAAATTTATTGAATTTTTTTTAATTTAATACAGATGCTTTTTGACAAACGAACTTCACGTTGGACGATTTTTCAATCAATGACAATGACATCATAATATTTAATGCTGCCAACCGTTATTGATAATTTACCCCCGCTGTAAAGAAAAGCCAATTCTTTTCCCCCTGAGAAATCGGGGGATAACATGAAAATTTTTCCGATTTGCTGCAGGGCCGAGCACCGCAGCAGACTTTAATCAGCGAGGAGCGGAGCTGTTATGCTTTGTTATATGAAGGTTTTTGGGATAAAGAATAAATCAAAAAAGCCAAGGACGGCTTTTTTGCTGTTTTTGATAAAAGAAAATTCAAATTGAGCACCTTGCGAGTGGGAACTTGTATTCATCCTAGAATTACCGGAAAAGAAATAACGCAAACTATTATTGCTAATGTCATCTTTCATGTGTTATTGTATAAGAAAAAAATGAGGAGCATGTTAAATGATAAGGCATGAAGTTCAAGTATTAGAAGAGCAAAAGTACGTAGGCATTAAAACAACAATACTGTTTAAAGAGGCTGATCAAATTGATTTTTCACAACTACATAAAGATGTATATGAAGCTAAAATTAATGATATTGATCATCACGAACATTTTATGGCTATAGATACGGATTTTACAGAAGACAGCTTTAGCTACACACCTTTGGTTCCAGTATATAGTTATGACCATAATGAAGGATATACTCATTTTACCAGGAAACAGGGAGCATATTGCGCTTTTGAAGTTAAGGCTCAGGACTTAAACCCCGCATGGTTTAAAAAAATTTTTGAATATATTAAAGAGAATAAAATAAATCTTGAGAATACAGGTTATGACCTTGAATATTACGATGAAGATTATTTATCCATGATTAATAGTAAAGATGATTCTGCAGAAAGAGTTTTAAAAATTCTGTTAAAAATGCAAAGTTAAATTATAAGAAATAGCCTTGCAGACAGGGATGAAGCCATAATCGGTGCCAGAATGATATTTTAGGGCACTTCTAAATCTGTAAAGTTAACGTAGTTTCCGGAAAAAATCAATAGCCGCACCACTCTCCACATACCGAGCCCCCAGCTATAATAAGATGACGGGTCTATATATAAAAGATTTTGATACGAAAAATTAACCAAATCTTGGTATTTGGCAGATACGATCCCTTCCAGACCCATAGCCCCTATCCTTATATTACCGACAGGGTGTCCATCCAGAGTATAGGAATCGACCAGGCTGCCTAAATCGCCGTTTGCCTTACTCTCTTCCCATGCGGCAAACATTTTGGCTGCATTAAAGAATACGTCCGTTTTGGAAGTCCCATACCAGGCATAATAAATCGCCCATTTGTTGGAAATTTGCTGTGCATCCCAACTGTATATATAAGGTTTGCCCGGTATACCGGCATCAGTACCGTCGGCTTTACACCAATCAGGTAACAGTCCTGTCCCGTATTTATTACAGAAATAGGTTACCAGAGATTTATAATGCTCATCCAGTTTTGTCCAAACCGAATCCCCTGTAAGATTATACCATAAAGGATAATATATCGGGTCGTAATAGCAGGGGTCAAGGAGATTACTTCCTCCCCATGTCACGGCAGGTTTGAGAACATACGCCGGTCTTTCAACCAGGTGGATGCTTATATTATTTAAAAGTTCTCTGGCTTCTGCAAGATAATTTGTGCTACCGTCGCTTCCCCATTGATAATGAGCCATGACAAGAGCCATTGCCATGTTTTCGTCCGCCTCGGCAGCTGAATCTTTATTATAAGAGTCCATTGGACTATTAAATTTTATTGTACTCATCATTAAGCCATATTGATTCGTATATGCCTTACGGAAATTATTCAAAAGTTCGAAGAGATTTCTGGTTCGATTCTGATCGTTATCCATTAAAACACAGAGTATAAGACCCCATCCGAGAAATTCGGACCATGTCCCATAAGCTTCTGCATAGTAAGGAAGCCCCGGGCCGGGTCCAAGATGGGGCCTGGCGCTGTCTGCCGGACAGTTGGTTTGCGTTATCCAGTATTTTACCCAATCTTCAAAAGCTTTCTGGCACTGCCCATTCATCTCTTCCTGAGAATAATTTGTGGGCCTGATTCCCAGATTTTTAATTATGTCAGCCTGGGGAAATGGATGATTAATCGTATAATTATTTTTTGATTTATAATACTCCAGGTCATGTGTTGTTACAACGGTTTGTTTCGTTACTCGCTTATTATCAGCGCTATTAGAATTCGGATTAAATTTACATGAAGCAATCACTACTAATAATAATAAGAAAAATAAAACAACAGTATTTTTTAAAATTTTCATTTTAGCCTCCTCCTGTAAGCCGGCAATTTTTTATTTTAATCGATTCGGGCTTATAATGTTTGTATATAAGTCATTTTGATAATAGCTTCTTTGCCTTCTTTGCGGCTGATACACAGATTGGCCGATTTTTCAATCAATGACAATAACATCGTAATATTTAATACTGTCAACCGTTATTGATAATTTGCCCCCGCTGTAATTAAAAGCCAATCCTTTTTCCCCCGAGAAATCCGGAGATACCATGAAAACTTTCGACGGCGCATGATCCGTATCGATCTTTACGTTCATATTATTCTGTGGAATGATCCCTGAGCCATAATTGTGATTGACAAGATGGAGCACCAGCCTTTTTTCATTCTGCATCAGATTATAAGAAATGCCGGTTTTACCAACATTGACCGTTTTGCCGGCATAAGAATTATTGTGAAAAAACTCGCTGTTATCCCTGTAAAATTTCGCATATGCCCTGAAAAAATCCATTATGCCAGCTGCGGTGGCCGTAAAACTGTCCACAGTATCTCTCAGGTGGAACGCAGGGTAAAGCCCGCTTGCATAAGTTTCCGCTCCGAAAATCTGCCAGTAGTCCTTCTTTTCGGCCAATGACAATTTATTGTAATTGGCCATCATTTCAGTCGGCCAGTCGATGAATGTTACGAGAGGCACATTGCCTGCCGTTTCCTTATTCCTGCTATAGAGCATTTTATAAACCGGCATAAGTGATTTTGATCCGTTTAAATGCCCGTTGACAACGGGAACATAATCAGCGCCTTTTCCATCAGGTGTTTTTTCATCAGGATTCCAGTCATACATGCCAAGACAGTTAAAATCGACAAACGGAAAAATACCGTTTGATGTTACAAGAATATTTTTTTTGTATTTCTCCCTTGCATACGCCTTCAATTCATTGACGATCTCCTGCCAGTAGAGCTCTGTATATTTGCCAAGGAACGTATCGGCTTTATACATCCTGTTGCTTATGACATTGCCCCATTCTTTGGCCAGGGGATTGCCCGGGTTAAGCGGGCTTGTTGCGGCAGTGGCACCGTCCCAGCCATGGGCCTGAAGGTACTTCCTGTAATTGAAATTGTTTGCAAGATCATCATACTTCACGCCCTTTTTAATTATATTGGCATCGGTCATCCCGTATTTATTTTTCCAGTCCCGGGCAGTATAATCAGGATATTTTTCCATCAAATATTTATTAAAGTCTGCAATACAGTAATCATCAAAACCTTCGTTGCCGTTCCAGTTTTTTACGACCCCGCCGGAGAATCCTCCTGTGACCTCATCAAGGAACAGCCCGTCAACTCCTGCGTCTATTTGTATTTTGCACCAATCAATGATGTATTTGCGGTATTCCGGATTTGCAAGAGAACCTCTATAAGCGCCGGGTACAACTTCATTGTGAGGGACAAGTTTGTTATCGGCATCCCGTGTTGCCATATCCTTAAAAATTTTCGGACTGGTGAAATCGTGTTCGAAAATTACAGAAGCGGTACCTCCGCCGATAAAGCATATTCCCATGTCATGATAACTTTTTATCTGGTCAAAGTTATAATCGTTTTTTTCATCACCATATATCGACCATTTTTGCATGGCTCTTATATTGATATCAGGGTCAAGCCGGTAAACCTGCGGGTCTTCTTCATTCGTAAGTGACTGGCTGAATGCAAAAACCGTCATTTTGTTAATGTCGAATGCGCCGCTGTTTTTTCGGGATTTAGAAGAATTCTGCCTGCCTCTGTTATTATTGCCATTTTTTACATTCACAGGATTTGCACTCATCAAAAAACATATTGCACATATTGACAAAAAAATTAAAATTTTTAATCCTTTCATAATTATTCTCCCGGTCTTCCCGAATATTTTTCTGTAGCAATATAAATATCATATTATAAAAAATGATTAAAATCATTCTTTTTTGATTGCAGAATTATTTTCAAAATATTACGGTGTTATTATGCCGATCATCAAAGACAATTACAAACCGCCATTATTCTTCAGGAACTCCCGCTTAAATACGATTTTTCCGGTCTTTTTCAGAATCATTAACGGAGTGAAATATGAAAGGACAAGGATTGAAACTCCCGACAGCGATTTCATTGATCTCGATGTTTCAAGCGTTGGTTCGGACAGGGCGGCCATAATTATTCACGGCATGGAAGCTTCGTCGAATGACAACAGCATTAAAGGCATTGTAAAAACGCTTAACAGGAATTCCTTTGATGCAGTTGCGATGAACCTCAGGGGCTGCAGCAGAGAGCCCAACAGACAGGTGAGGTTTTACAATGCCGGAATTTCCGAAGATGTTGAAACCGTTTTGCAGCATGTAAAAAATTCTTATAATTATTCTTCTATAGCATTAGTGGGCTACAGCCTCGGCGCAAATATCCTTCTGAAATATCTCGGCGAAAAAGGCAATAAATTAATTCCTGAATTAAAAAAGGCAGCCGCGATAGCTCTCCCCTGCAGCCTCAGAACCTGCAACGAAGAGATCGAAAAAAAGGCGAACCGGATTTATCTTAAAAGATTTGTCAGGCAGTTCCATAAAAAAGTAAAAGACAAGATGAAAATAATGCCTGAAAAAATTGATGATTCAAAATTTGAATTCATCAGGAACATCAAGGATTATGACGATTTTTACACAGCCCCGTTAAACGGTTATAGGGATGCTTACGATTACTGGGAAAAGTGCAGCTCACTTCAGTTTCTCGAAAACATAAAAATCCCCACTTTAATTCTCAGTGCAAAAGACGATACATTCCTTGCGCCCGACTGCTATCCGTATGAGATTGCAAAAAAAAGTGAATTCCTTTTCCTTGAAACCCCCGAATATGGTGGTCACATGGGATTTGTCCTGTTCAACCGGGAAAATGAAACTTATGCCGACAAAAGAATAATTGAATTTTTGAATTAAGATTAAAAATTAATTATTAAAACAATAGATTTTTTTGTAAAAATTACATGTTTTATCATATAATGATTTTGCCGGGAAAAAACGGTTATAGAAAATATTAAAACTTTTGAAAAAAGGCACGGGGCAAAATAAACAAATCATGAAATTTGGGATTGAAACAGAAAATCTCACCAAAAAAATCGGCAAGGTAACGGCTGTCAATGATGTTTCCATTAAAGTTCATGAAGGAGAAATTTACGGCTTCCTCGGCCTGAACGGAGCAGGCAAGACCACGACTATCCGTATGATCCTCGGCATGATAAAACCGACTTCGGGGAAAGCCCTGCTTTTCGGCGAAGAGGCAAAAGAGGGCAAAAGGGAAATCTGGAGCAAGGTCGGTTATCTTGTGGAAATCCCTCATTCTTATCCTGATCTGACGGTCAGGGAAAATCTCGAAATCATTCGCAAACTGCGTTCTGTAAGGGACAAAAAAGCAGTCGACAATATAATGGAAAAGCTCGGGCTCGAACAATATGCCGGCAGGAAAGTGAAGCACCTCTCCACAGGCAATGCACAGCGGCTCGGCCTTGCAAAAGCGATGATCCACGATCCGGCCATACTCGTGCTGGATGAGCCGTCAAACGGGCTCGACCCTGCAGGCATACAGGAAATTCGTGAGCTTCTAAAAACCCTTGCCCGCGATCATGGAGTTACGATTTTTATATCGAGCCATATTCTCGATGAAATTTCCAGGTTTGCCGACAGGATAGGCATCATACACAAAGGAAGCCTGATAAGAGAGATCGAGACTTCGCAGCTTGATGCATTATGTAACAAACGCGTGCTGGTCGATGCGACCGACAGGGAAAAAGCGAAATCGATACTTTTAAAGGAAGGGTATAGGATAAACATCACAGAAGGCGGAAGCTTTGAAATAAATGATAACGAGGCAATTGCACATCCGGAGGCAATCGCAGTTGCGATGGTTAATGAGGGTGCACCGCCCACGCTTCTTAAAGTAGAAAAAGAAAGCCTTGAATCCTATTTTTTACGAACGATCGGGACAAACGGGAGTGAAAGATGAAAGACTTACCGGCAGCATTCTTTTGTGAATGGTTAAAGGTGCGAAGATCAAAAATGTTCCTGATAACGATACTTGCGTTTATTTTTATCACGATGATGATAGGCGTTTTGATGTTTGTTGTTAAAAATCCTGACGTCTCCCGCAAATTCGGCCTCATAGGCACAAAGGCTGCGATGCTGAGGTTCGGCAATGCGGACTGGCCAGCTTATTTCGGCCTTCTGGCCCAATTGGCTGCCGGTGTGGGAATACTGGGCTTCGGGCTGGTCACAAGCTGGATTTTTGGAATGGAATATTCCGAGCACACGCTTAAGGATATCGTCGCCCTGCCCGTATCAAGGGCGGCAATTGTCGTATCCAAATTTTTAATCATTTTTGCCTGGTGCGCATTGCTTGGAATTATCCTGTTTGTCTTTGGAATAATAACCGGAATGTTTGTCCGATTTGATGGATGGTCAACCGGTCTCCTGGCTCATGAGGCTTTCAGGTTTTCAATAGCCTTTCTCCTCGTGTTCCTGCTCTGTCCCCCTGCTGCGTTCATCGCAAATCTGGGCAGGGG
>JBJKSS010000077.1:0-2768 GCA_046703745.1 Spirochaetota bacterium | reverse complement strand
GATCTGAGGTGAGCTGCCTATTTTTTTGCAAAAACATCGTCAAGCATTTTGTAATTGCTTGAAGCGCTCCAGAATATATAGGAATCGATCCCCGCTTTTTTCAAGCCCTCGATCTGCGCCCTGATGTAATCTTTCAGCGGAATATCGACCTTGATGTTGAATGTCTGTATCCACGGTCTTACTTCAATCCTGTAGCCGGAATTTTCGTAAGTTCTCAAAACGCCGTGATAATACAAATCAAAATTCCTTTCATACTGCTTGAGGCCCTTTTGATAAAACCCGTCAACGAAATGCGAAGGATAGAACATCGGGTACACGACATCAAGGCTCCTCGACATGAGCGATATGTCCTGTGCCACGTTTGCCGATATGAAATACCAGCAGTTGTAACCGTAAAAATCCGCTGATACCGGTACATTGATCTCTTTTTTCGCTTCGGTAAAAAATTTATAGAGGATGAAGTTCCTGCTGTACCCGTCCTTCCTGTGCCTGAATTGAATATTGTAAATTTCCCCGTCAGAAGGGAACCTCACGTAGTCATACTGGATTTCGCTTACACCTTTACTTTCAAGTTCTTTCCCGACGTCGATAAGGTATTTCCTGTAAACATCGCTGAACGGATCGATCCATTTATCCTCTTTGGGCCCTTCCCACGGTTTGTCGTTTTTCCAGTCCCAGATGGCCAATTCGTTTTTGTTGTAGTCGAATGCAAAGGGGTCCTTGAATGAAACAAGGCGGGCGATGATTTTTATTTTCGCTTCCCTGCATTTTTCTACAAGATAATCAAGGTCGACTATTTTTTTCACTGCACCGATCTTTTTTGCGAATTCGATATCCGATGGATAGGTCAGGCGGCCCCGGTCATCCTTGAAATCGATAACAAAGGCATTGATTGAAAATTCCTTCGCCAACGCTATGTATTCATCGATCTTCTTTTTGGTGCTGACCGCATAAGGATTGAGGTAAATGCCGATTGTATGAGATTTTTTCATAATTGAGCCGGGAGATTTTTCACTGACCCTGCTCCACGCCTGGCTGTCCCCATTGTACCTGTAAACGGCATAATTTGAATCCGCATACAGCGCCCCGTCATTGCTTGAGAATGACTCGATGTTTTCGGTAACATCGTTTGAGAGCCCGATATCGGTTTTCTTAAAATGTGGATTTTTACCCCTTAACAGATCCTCTATCCCGATCCTGCCGATCCCCTTTGAAAACATATAGCCGACAAAAATGTTTTGCTTGTCTGCATGGACCGCACTTACAGTCTCATAGAATTCCAGTTTACTGTCCGTTGCAAACTGTCCGGCAGCGCCTGCATTGAATTCCCGCAGATATTTATCTTTTAATTTTTTATAAAAAATGCCGGAATACGAAGTACCCACGATCAGGTAAGGTTCATTACCATAATAAAAAAAGCCGCCGCTTGTGAAATAAAGCGACCTGTTGAGACCTTTGAGGGAAACATACATCCATTTTGCACCATTTTTTACATATATGTTCTTGTCCGTAAGGATAAGTGCAAGATCATCATTTTCGATTTTGAAACCGGTTACATATTCATAATTGCCGACAGGCATTAATTCCGTCTTCGTATAACCGGAAGTTTCAAGTTTATTCAGGCAGGCGTCGAGAAGTTCATCGTAGTTTTTTCCTGCCGGGAGGTTTTCCGCTTCGTATTCCCTGTTTTTTATCATCCTTGCCTCGGCGAGATATTTGGCGGTTTCCCCGATCCCCTTTTCCTTTTCCTTCATCTCCCTGGAATAATAATTGAGTGCCTGGGTAAAAAGCCGGGAGTTGGCCGTCTTTGCCTGCTTTGATGTACCGGCAAATGTTATGACAAAAAACAGGCACACCAGGATGATGGTGACCAGATTTGACAGGATGATTATTATCAGATTTTTCTTCATTTATTTTTATTTCGTCAATATTGTAATTAAGCCTTAATACCTTCCGGCAAAAACGTGCCGGCCCTGAGCAGCGGGATTGAAGTTTTGAAAAAGGCCGCCGCATATAAATATTATTTGCCGGAACTCCCCGTATCTTTTTTTTCTATCTTCGCCCATGTGTCCTTCAACGAAACCGACCTGTTGAACACGAGGTTTTCGCCCGTCGTATCCGTGTCCATGCAGAAATACCCCTGCCTCAAAAACTGGAATTTGTCGCCGGGTTTTGCATCTTTAAGACTCTCTTCTACATAACAGTTTCTCAATGCATTCAATGAATCATGATTGAGGTAATCCTTGTAATCCCTGCCTTCCTCAACAGCATCGAGATCATCGATCGTAAAAAGGTTTTCATAAAGCCTCACCTCTGCCTTTACCGCATGTGCCGCGCTCACCCAGTGGGAAGTCCCCCTGACCATCCGGCCGTCATTCGACGAGCCGCCCCTTGTCTCCTGGTCATACGTGCAAAGAACCTCAAGTATTTCACCGGTTGCCGGATCTTTCTTAAAGTCAACGCATTTGATATAGTAAGCATGTTTGAGCCTGATCTCATTGCCCGGATAAAGCCTGTGGAATTTTTTCGGCGGCTCTTCACGGAAATCATCCTGCTCTATATATATTTCCCTGGAAAATTTCAGTTTCCTTGTGCCGGCCTGAGGATCCTCCGGGTTGTTCTCCGCATCCATTTCTTCGACTTTGCCTTCAGGATAATTGGTTATGACAACCTTTAACGGATTCAAAACGGCCATCACCCTTTGGGCACGCCTGTTCAGGTCTTCGCGCAGGCAGTGTTCGAGGAGTGCAAGATCCACCATGCTGTCG
>JBJKSS010000076.1:0-5155 GCA_046703745.1 Spirochaetota bacterium | reverse complement strand
TTTCATGATCATTTCGATTTTAAGCTTTTTCGATTGTTCCAACAGCAGACCGCCGCTTAAGCCGTGGGATCTCGATTTGTCCGCCCTTTCCGACATCATTGTCAGAAGATATTTCACATCATACCCGTTGTTAATTGCCCTGTATAAAGCGAGACATGAATCCTTGCCGCCGCTCCACGAACAGAAAGATGATATTGACATTTGCTTTTCCTCAATTTAATTATTTTCTGCCGCTCCCTGATACTGAATGCGGCAAGATTGTTTGCTTTCTTTAATATTTTACTGTACCCGGATTTCTATTTTACAGCCTTATCATAATTATAGAATTTATACCTGTAAATCTTCATGTTTTCAAATTTGGCAATGTAGTAAAAATTATTTCTTATCCTTGGATTTAACTTTTTGAAAGAGTTTTCGGTTATATCGAGATAATTTGTCTGCGTATATTTTTTTGTCAAATGAGATAGGCTGTTGATCAGGTCGCTTGTTATGCTTTCCGTATTGGAGTTATGATATATCCCTGTGCCGCTATTAATACCGATCTTGAAATTTATCACCTCTTTCAATTTGAGGTTTTCCAGGCAGATGTTAAAAAAATTATTATAGGCTGCGATTGCTGTCAAAACTGCACAGTCCGTCATATTGCCGAAATGAAAGACAAAAACCCCGAAATTATTCATCCAGTACCATAGCCTTCCCCCGAAAAAAACCGCAATATTGGCTATTTCCTTTTTTACCTGCGCACATATCATTTCTATTGAAGACTTCGTGTATCTTGATTTGTATTTTTCATCAATCTCCAGCTCAAACATCATTAATGCAAGTTCATAATTATTGTTATTGATTAATTTGTTCCAGTTTATATTTACCGGGAGCTGCGCCGGTTCGTATTTCGATTCTTTTTTCTTTACAGGGATAGCCGTGTCACGGTTTGTAAATTCTATCGAACCCTGAATGGATTTCAAGATTACCATCCTGTTATATGCGCCTTTCACAAGATAATCGGTGACCCCGCTGCGCATCCACTGCACTACGTTATAAACGTCATTTTTGCCGCTCAATATCAGGGCTGCCGCGGGTTTTTTATACAGCTTTTTCACCTTTTCAAAAAGAGCTATGCTGTTCATGAAAGAATCCTCTTCAAAAATAAAGGCGTCACATTTCCTGCTTTTATTCGGAATATTTGAGGATTGCTCGATGAAACTGATTTCCATGTTGTCCGCTTTCGCGAGCATTTTATTGAGTTCTTTTTTTAATCCGGAATTTTTCAGATGGTACACATCGACCAAAATTGCCCTGTTCATTTCTTATCTCCCGTACAGCGGCAGTTTCAGCTGGCAGACATATTTACCGTTTATGTTTTCCATGCTGAAATAATTCCTGATTGCGACATCTATGTTTTGCACCACATTCGGATTTACCGATATTGTCATTGGCAAAGTATTATTTTTTTCAATCTGTCTTGCCTCGGTAATTGCTTCGGAGTTGATCATGTGGAGATTTTTGTTGTACTCGGCCTGGCCGGCATTCATGCCTATGCGTATCGATATATCGTCGTCAAGATGATTGCTTGTCATGTTGAATACCGTCATGCTGGAGAGTATTTCGATGCTTGCCAATATGGCCTTGTTCATGAAGTCCTCAACATGAAACACCGCAAGGCCCCCGTCGCCTTCCCAGGACCATATCCTGCCGTTTCTTTTTTCAACGCAGTTTTGCACGAGTTTTTTGAAATTCAGATAGGTCTTGCGGATCAGCTCATTGTCGTACTTCCTGACAAAATTTGAATTACCGCATATATCAATCGATACGAAGCAAAAATTGTAATAATTCCCCTCGGTGAGATAGCCCCAGTCATTCCTCTTGCACAGCTCATCGATCATCACGACCTTGTTCAATCTCGAATTGTATTCAAACCCGCATTCCTTCATTTCAAAAATTATTGATTTTATGTTGTTGAATACGACCTGCTCGCCCTTAAACCCCGTATTGGTGGACTGCACTATTGCATTCAACAGGGGTATCATCCTGTTTGTTTTGTGAAAATACTCAACCGCCTGTTTTGAGACATCCTTGATCGGTATATTCAGGTGCTGGGGATAACCCGTCAATTTATAAAGATCGAGATCGGGCTGGATCATGGAGCAGAATTTTTTGAATTCATTTGTGTTGAATGCCCTTGCGAGATCTTCCGAAACCAGTCTTTTAAGCCTGCTTATACCCAATTATAATTCCTTGGAATTTTACTTTAACAATACCCGTCTTGCCGTTATTCCCAAGCCATTTGAGAAAATATTAATATAATCATCAGGAATGAATCAACAATTTTTTCAGATTATAACATTAATGTTTTTTTATTATCAACTGTTTTATTCTTCTCTCAAAGGCATGGCGATCCAGTTTGATTCGTCGGCCATTGATCTGTCTATCTTGCCAATATCAACCTTTGCGTTGAGCTCCGCAAAATAGTATTTTTTGCCGTTATAGGTGAAATATGCCCCGTTCGCCCTTATATTGAGAATGATCCCTGCGTGTTTGTACACCTCGGAAACCACCATTATCGAATCAATGCCAAGCTGATCAAAAATAATGTTGAGAAGCAAGGCCTTCGAGTCACAGTCGCCGGATAAAGTAGTCAACGCATCGAGAGGAGAGAGGATGTCATCGGGTTTTTCGCTTACAAAAGTAAATCCCTGAACCCATGAGACAAGCATTTTACATACATCTTCCTGTTTTTGCCGGTTCAGGCCGAATTCACTGTTGATTGCACCGGTAAAAAATTTCACACGCTGGTAATTGTCCTTGTAAATCATCTTGTAATACCTGAGCCATGCCCTGTAACGGTTTTTCTTGTTGGCATAAAACGCCATAATTTTCGATTCCCTTTCTATGAGGACCATTGTCGTCTCGACTTCATTCTGATCGACAGTATAGGCGATTTTTTTATTATCAATCGGTATCTCGATACTTGTTTTTTTCCCGGACTGGAGGAAATAATACTGGTTCACAGGGCCGGGGTACAGTTTTGCATCCCTGTCAATTGAGAATGAATCGATGCATGACAGTATAAAATAATGGAAAAACTTCTCCGTTTCAACGGTCGAATATGCAGCCAGGACATAAGAATATTCTTTTGATTTGATGAAGACAAAATAGCCCCTGAGATTGAATTTGCCGTTTGAAAAGGAATAATCCGCCATTATGGCATCATCGCCCTGGTATTTGAATTTTTCCTCGTCGCCTTCAGCCTTGAAAGAATTTTTTATATAATTCCTCAGGTCATCAACGGTAGAAAACGCGTCCTTTGTAAAAACAAAGACCTGGAACAGTGCAGCGCCGGTTTCATCTGCGAATGAAACAAGGGCAGGGTTGCTTTCATCGGATATCTTCCATCCTTCCGGATAGTTGACATAATAGCCGAAGCTTTTGTTGAAATATTCCTCTCCTGCCGTTATTGACAGGCAAAAAATGAGCAATAAGAAGCAAATCGTCTTTTTATTAAAAAAATATTCCATATTATGAATTTTCCTTTATCCTTTCGACCAGATCCCTGATCAAACTGGTTATTCTGCTGATTACCAGGCCGCTTATAATCGTATCAAACCAGGCAGGGACAGTTATCCCGGTACCGCCGAAGAGTGTCAGTATCCTGACCTTCCAGCATACGAACAATGCTACCAATAAAATTACGACATCACGGATAGTCTTGCCGAGGTCGCTCTCGGCGAATTTTTTTAAAAAAGTCAGGCTCAAAATAGCCATGACCGCGGCTTCAATTATTATTGAAATAATGAACAGGACAAAAACATTCTGAAATAATACATCCCCGTGCATCTGTATTCTCCTTGAAAAATTTAATTTTTACAGAATCATCTTATAATTATCGGGATTTTTCATATAAATTTGAGTAATAGCCCTGCGGATTGGAGCAGTGTAATCATTTTAGCAATAAAAAGGTCATATCATCGGTCTGCTGATAACTGCCCTTAAATCTCGAGAAATCTTCAAGTATTATGTCCTTTATCACGTAAATGCTTTTATCAAGGTTGGTTTTGACGAGATCCTTGAGTTTTTTTTCGGTGTACATTTTGCCGTATTCATCCGCCTGCTCAATAAGACCATCCGTAAAGATCAGCAGCATGTCGTCCTTGCCGAGTTTTAGCCTTACCGCCTGCGGATCGAGGTTTTCCTTTATGCCGAGCGGCAGGTTGTTTTCATGCTGCCTGATTTTGTATATTCCGCCGTTCCTGCATACATAGAGGAATGAATGCCCGAGGTCGCATATAACGGCTTCACGCGAGATCTCATCATATTCCATTATGATGCCGGTTATGAATTTTTCATTCCTGAATGTCCTGGCCATGTAACCGTTCAATATGCTTATGAATTTTTTTAGGCCCTTTTTAAAATCATACGAATTGAAAATACCACCCAGCAGGCAGGTAAGCAGTGAAGCATTAATGCCCTTGCCTGACACGTCACAGACGCTTATGATCCATCTTTTTTCGCCCGTTTTTTTTACCGTATAAAAATCACCGCCGACCCCGCCTGCGGTTTTTGACACTGCCGAAAGCTTGATGCCTGCACTGTCTATTTTGAATTCCTCTTTTACAATGCTTTTTTGCAGGTTCTTTGCAAGATTGAGATCCTTCTGCGTTATCTCCGAGAGATATATGAGAATGCTTTTTGTGGAGAATACACCTGCAAACCGGTTTTGACCGTTAGCTATGATATAGTAATGATTGTCTTCAAGCTTTAATTCATCCTCGAGCTCGTCGGCCGCCTGGAGTATCGAAAGCTCGTCATGGAAAATTTTCGTCTTTTTCATTATTGTCTTAACCGGCCTGTTTCTGAAAACATCCCTGCCGTGAGGCCTGCTTAAGATCAGGGATAATTCCTCCTTGACGATTATTCCCAGCACCCTGCGCTCCTCATCCACGACTCCGACCGCATAAATATCGTCATGTTTTTCCAGTTCACCGGATAATTCCAGTACGTTCTGGTCTTCATAAACATAATAGCGGCTGCCTGCAAGCTTGAAAATAACTTCCCCGTATTCTTTCATTGGTTCGTACAGTTTCAAAATTTGCCCGTTGATCCGGCCGTCAAATTTAAAAGCCGGTTTGTTGTCAAATATGGAACCATTGTTGAACAT
>JBJKSS010000075.1:0-3692 GCA_046703745.1 Spirochaetota bacterium | reverse complement strand
AATATCATTTAAATGCATTGCCGTAAAGTGAAACAGATTCTGCAAAAACGGTATGTAAACGACAAGGATCAAAACAAACAGCGCTCCGCCGCATATCAGAATAAATGCCCTGTTTGTCACCTTCAATATGGAAAAGAGTGAACTTTGAAAACTCCTGTTGACAAGAATTATACCTATATTGGAAATTATCAATGTGAAAAAAGCCAATGTCCTCGCCTCTTTGTCTGTTTCCCCGAAAACGTTTATTACGAGTTCATAAACTCCAAGGACAAAAAGAAGTGCTATGAGCCCCTGTATGACGCTGACAAAAAGAGTTTTTTTGCTGAACAGTTTTTCATCCGGGTTTCTCGGCTGCCTGGTCATTACATCCTTTTCCTCTTTTTCCGCCTCAAACACTATCGAACATGCAGGATCTATTATTAATTCAAGGAACACTATGTGCACGGGAAAAAGTATGGGCTGCCATTTTAACAAAACAGGGATGAGCGAAAGACCTGCTATCGGTATATGAATACTTATTATGTATGACATTGCTTTTTTAAGGTTGTCGAATATCCGCCTGCCCTGCTTCACTGCATCCACAATAGAAGGAAAAGAATCATCCAGCAGTACCAGATCGGAAGCCTCTCTTGCAACATCTGTTCCCCTTTCGCCCATTGCAATACCGATCTGTGCGGACTTTAAGGCAGGCGCATCGTTAACGCCGTCTCCCGTCATTGCTATGATTGACTCATTTGATTTCAGTGCATTTACGATTTTCAGTTTTTGCTCGGGAATTACCCTGGCAAAAATATTGACATCTTTCAGCTTTTCTTTCAGTTCGGCGTCTGTCATTCCGTCCATTTCGGCGCCGGTGATAACCCTGTCTATATTTTTAAGGCCGATCTGTTTCGCAATATTTTGAGCGGTTCTCGGATAATCGCCGGTGATCATCACAACCCTGATGCCGGCATTACAGCATTCCTCAACGGCAAGGGGAACGGTCTCCCTGATTGGATCTTCCAGCCCTATCAATCCTGCGAATTCGAATTCGAAATCGTGCTGTTCATCGGGCAGCCTTGATTTTTGAAATTTTGATTTTGCAACACCAAGAACCCGTAAACCAGCCTCTGCCATGATGCAAATTTTCCCCGAAAGTTCTTCGCTTTTTTCAGGGCTCAAATGGCATAGATCCATGATTGCTTCCGGTGCGCCCTTTGCCGATACTATGTAATTTTCGCCGTCGGTTGATTCCCAGACATGGGAAAGCGCAAGGAGATGCTTTGACAAAGAATACTGGTGAACGAGTTTCCAGTCATCGTGGAGATGCTCTGTTCGCGCAAGTTTCGAAATCCCCAGCCGTCTTAATGCCTTTTCCATCGGGTCGAACGGGTCTTTCTGGCTCGCGAGTATGCCGTATTCGATGAGCTCGTGGAAATCTTCCGGTATGGGCAGGGCCCTGTTTTCTTTTATATCAAAAAAAATCCCGCAGGCAAAAATTTTTCTGATCGACATCCTGTTCTGGGTAATGGTGCCGGTTTTGTCGACACACAAAACGGAAGCTGCGCCAAGTGTCTCGATTGCGCTCATTTTCCTTGTCAGCACCTTTTTTTGTGAAATCCGCCATGCTCCAAGTGCAAGAAAAATCGTCAGTACAACGGGAAATTCTTCGGGAAACATGGCCATAGCAAGTGTTATCCCGGACAGAAAACCTTTAAGCCAGTTGCCCGCGGTGATGCCGGAATATATTACTATTATTGAACATAAAGCCACGGCAAATATAAAAATCGTTTTAACGATATTTCCAGTTTCTTTTTGAAGAAGGGTTTCCTGGGGCTCAATAGACTGCAATGCCCTGCCTATTTTGCCCAGCTCCGTATTGATGCCAGTGCCCCTAACCTTCGCAGCGCCCTGCCCCGATGTAACAAGAGTGCCTGAATAAATAAACGGCAGGTCATCACCGCCGGGCTTTCCCAAATCAACGGATTCATCGTCAGAGGCTGTTTTGCGCACGGCTATGGATTCGCCGGTCAGGAGTGATTCATCTGCGCAGAGATTCATTCCCCACAAAAGCAGGCAATCGGCGGGGACACGGTCACCTTCCGACAAAATTATAATATCGTCCCGCACAACTTCCCTTCCGGCAATACGCTTTCTTTCACCGTCGCGGATAACGAGCGCCCTGGGGCTCGAAAGATCCTTCAGTGCATCCAGTGCCTTTTCGGTTTTGCCTTCCTGGTATATGGTTATGAACATTATTACAACTACAAATCCCAGGAGCATTATCGCTTCCTGGATGTCTCCGAGAAAAAGATAAATCAGGCCGCATGACAGGAGCAGTATGAACATCGGCTCCTTCACAACCTCGAAAGCTATCATCAGGATGCTTTTCTTCTTTGAAGAAGGAAGTTCGTTAAATCCTTCCTTTTTTTGCCGTTCCAATACTTCCTGTAATGAGAGCCCCTTTAATTCCCTGACCTGATCTTCGTTTAACGCCATTGATAATCCCTAAAAATTTTACTGATTTATCCAGTCTATCATCATTCCCGAAATATATTTGTAATTTTCATTAAAATGATGGGAGCCTGGTACGTTTTTTACCACGGCATTGGACTGGTTTATGAACATACATGCCGCTGTTTTATCATTTACACCGCAGATGCATAACAAAGGTACATCGGTAATTTTGGCAAGCTCGGGTATCGTCGGATAAGTTTTAATATCAACTGTTAACCCGATAAATTCCCTTATATCGATTTTAAACTGGGCAGTTCTTGTAATACCGAGTAAAATCAGCTTTTCCGTTTTTTCTTTCGTGGATGACGGGAGCCTGTTATAAATAAAAGGGATAATATCAGCTCCGAATGAATATCCCATTATGATAAACTTTTTGACAGCCAGTTTGCCAAGATAAAAATTAATTATCCTGTTCATGTCATTCGCCGTTTCGGCCCGGGTTTTTTCATGTTTTGAGAAATAGCTGAAGCAGTCGAAGCCAACAACAGAGATTCCCGCATCATTGAAATATTTGCTCAATTGTTTGTCTATGTTCTTCCATCCGCCGTCACCGCTGATCAAAAGTATGAAATAATCGTTTCGAACGGATGATAATGATTCGACAACAGGCAGACCCTTTATATTGTAATCCTCTGAAAAAACAATGTTTTTATTAACAAAAAACAGGATAAAAAACAACAATGCGTCCCTTACTATTTTAGCAGCTCTCACTAGATTTTACTCCCTCCCCGGATTTCATAAGAATCAGACAGGTATTCCATGTTAATATTCTTGAAGGAATTGAAAATTGTTTCCCTGACGTTCCTGTTATTTTTTGCCAGTTCTCCGATCAATTTTCTTATTTCCTTCCGTTTCGAATTCCGTCCATACACGCACTGGCACACGAGGTTATTGATATTGTTTTCCCTTGCATATTTTATTATTTCCTGTTCCCTGACGAATGCAAGGGGCCTTATTATGGAAACAGGAAAGCTTTTATATTTCAAAACGGGGAGCATGGTTGAAATCTCGGACTTGAAGCACACATTCAGCATGAAGGTTTCGACGATGTCATCGAGATGATGCCCCAGTGCAATCTTGTTGCAGTTGTTTTCCCGGGCAAGTTTTAAAAGCTCGATCCTCCTCTGGTTGGAGCACCAGAAACAGTTCATTTTTTTCCCGGGTTTCAGCCTTTTCAAAATCGGAACGTATTTTAT
>JBJKSS010000074.1:0-2748 GCA_046703745.1 Spirochaetota bacterium | reverse complement strand
TCAATTAATAATTAATGTAATTATTAAATTTTAAATTAGGATTAATTATGTCCAATAGTATTGTAAACATGTTTAAGATTAAAGAGCTCAGGAAAAAAATTATTTTTACTGTAGCTATTCTTATAATATATAGAATTGGTGCCCAAATTCCTGTACCTGGGATCAATTTTACTGCTTTAAGGAATTATATTTCAACTCAAAAACAGGGGCCCGGTAATCCTTTAGAGGAATATTTTAATTTTTTTGCAGGTGGGGCATTTAAAAACATGTCTGTTTTTGCTTTGGGAATAATGCCTTATATTACAACATCAATTATAATGAATTTGCTTGTTTTGATTTTTCCTGCGTTTAAGCGTATACAGGAAGAGGAAGGAGGCCGGCGTAAAATAACGCAATATACCAGAATTGGTACCGTGCTTGTTTGTTTTTTGCAAAGTTTTATGACCATAAATTTTATAAACAGGTTAAAAGATGCCAATGTTATTTCACTTCAACCTCTGATATTTTTTTATATATCGACGATATTAATTACCACTACCGGAACAATGATATTAATGTGGTTGGGTGAAAAAATTACTGATAAAGGTATTGGCAATGGTATTTCCCTGATTATTTTTGCCGGTATTGTGGCAAGGATACCTTCCGCATTCAAGCAGCTTTTTGATAAAGTCCAAACCGGTGATTTGGATGTACCAATTGTTCTTTTTATTTTTATCATGTATATATTCATAATTGCAATGGTTATTTATGAACAGCAGGGGCAAAGGAAAATCCCTGTTAATTATGCAAAAAGGGTAATTGGAAGGAAAATGTATGGTGTGCCTAATACTTATCTTCCTTTAAAAATAAATCCGTCTGGCGTTATTCCTATTATTTTTGCCAGTGCTTTTTTACAGGCTTTTCAACCGTTGGCCCAACTATTCAGTAATATTTCATGGCTTCAATGGTTTAATCAGATATTACAACCAAATCATTGGCCGTATTTATTTGTATATTCATTGTTAATTATGTTTTTTGCATATTTTTATACACAGGTTCAGTATAATCCTGTTGAAATTGCAAAAAATATCAGGGAAAATGGAGGATCCATTCCCGGTGTGCCAATCAATAAGGTGCAGGAATATATTTCCAGAACATTGAACAGGATTTTATTACCAGGCTCGATTTTTCTGGCAATAATTGCTATAATACCTTCTTTGGTTATGAATTTGATACCAGATTTTCCGGTTAGTTTTGCATACTTACTCGGTGGTACGTCTTTAATAATTATTGTGGGTGTTGATCTTGATACAATGAGCCAGATTGAAAGTCATTTAAAGATGCATCATTATGATGGTTTAACAAAAAAAGGTAAAATTAGATCAAGAAATTTTTAACGGAGTAATAATATGAAGGTAAGGGCTAGTGTAAAACCTATTTGTAATAAATGTAGGATAATTAAAAGAAAAGGTGTCATCAGGGTTATTTGTGAAAATCCAAGACACAAACAAAGACAAAAATAATTAAAGGAGAACAAGATAAATGGCTCGTATTTCAGGTGTTGATTTACCGAATAAACCTGTTGAAATTGCTATTGGTTATATATATGGAATTGGACGATCTTTGGCAAAAGTTATTTGTGAAAAGTCACAGGTAAAATTGGGTACACGTATAAATGACTTGACAGAAACAGAAATCAATAATTTGAGGAAGGTTATTGAAAATGACTATATTGTTGAAGGCAGGCTTCGAGGTATAGTTCAAATGAATATAAAAAGATTGATGGATATCGGCTCTTACAGAGGATTAAGGCACAGAAAGGGGCTGCCTGTCAGGGGTCAAAGAAGCAGGACAAATGCCAGAACCAGAAAAGGTAAGAAAAAGACAGTTGCAGGGAAGAAGAAAGCTGCTAAATAATTATATTAGTGATTTTGGGAGATACAATTGAGTACTAAGAAAAAAGAAAAAAAAATTATCGGTGTTGGAAGAGTTTATATTCAAGCTTCTTTCAATAATACTATTATAAGTGTTACTGATTTAAAAGGGAATGTATTGTCATGGTCATCATCGGGTTCTTTGCAGGGTTTCAGAGGCGCAAAAAAATCAACTCCTTTTGCGGCTCAGATGGTAGCTGAAAGCGCTACAAAAAAAGCAATGGATAATTATGGATTAAAAGAAGTTGAAATTTTTGTTAAAGGGCCTGGAATTGGCAGGGAAGCAGCGGTAAGAGCCATTAATAATGCCGGTTTAAAAGTTTTGATTATTAAAGATATCACTCCTATACCACATAATGGCTGTAGACCAAAAAAAAGAAGGAGAGTGTAATAATATATGGGTAGATATATTCAGGCAAATTGCAGGCTTTGCAGGGCGCAAAAGCAAAAACTGATGCTTAAAGGCAACAGATGTCTTTCAGAAAAATGTCCTGTTGATAAAAAAGATAGCTTAAAAAGAAAAGGCATTCCTGGCAGGGCTTCAAATGCAAGATTAAAAAAGATGTCAAATTATGCAATTCAGTTAAAAGAAAAGCAAAAGATCAGACAGTTGTATGGCTTGCTTGAAAGACAGTTTAAAAGATATTTTGATATTGCATCAAGAAAAAAAGGAATAACAGGCGAAAATTTATTAATTTTTGTGGGTGTTGATCTTGATACAATGAGCCAGATCGAAAGTCATTTAAAGATGCATCATTATGATGGTTTAACAAAAAAAGGTAAAATTAGATCTAGAAATTTTTAACGGAGTATAATATGAAGGTAAGGGCTTGTG
>JBJKSS010000073.1:0-2803 GCA_046703745.1 Spirochaetota bacterium | reverse complement strand
GTCTATGAACCTCGGATATGCACTTGCGCCGGCAATTATCAGTGCCGGTTTTTCTCTTAAAGCGGTTTCCTCCAGTAGGTCATAATCTATAGTTTCTGTATCCTTTGTGACTCCGTAGCTTACTATGTTGTACATAATTCCGGAAAAATTTTTCGGCGATCCGTGTGTCAGGTGGCCGCCGCACGCAAGGTCCATTCCCATGACCTTGTCGCCGGGTTTTAAAATTGAAAAATAAACGCCCATATTGGCCTGGCTCCCGGAATGCGGCTGTACATTTGCATATTCGCATTTGAACAGTTGTTTTGCCCTGTCCCTTGCAAGGTTTTCAACAATATCGACATATTCGCATCCGCCGTAATACCTGTTGCCCGGGTACCCTTCGGCGTATTTGTTGGTCAACACACTTCCCTGCGCCTCGAGGATATATTTACTTACTATATTTTCACTGGCTATCATCTCCAGTTTGTCTGACTCTCGCTTGAATTCAAGTTCGATTGCGTTGTATAAATCCGGGTCAAAGCACTTTAAATTGCTCAATTGGATACCTCGTTTGAAATAGAATTAATGATCGGCGAGTAGAATATATATGTAATAATTTCTGTTGTCAAGTTTTACTTCAATATATTCTGGCTTGCATACTTGCCAAATAAAGCAATTATATTATGTGCAGTCATCTGGTTGAAAAAATATTCAAAATTAATTCCACTATTTGTAAACGGTTTTCACGTTTTGGTAGATTAATATATTAAGGGGGTGATTTATGAATATGATAAAAAATGAATCTAAAATTCATAATTTTCACATGGTGCTGACATGGCAGATGAAGAGCAATATTTTCAATCTTGGCAAGGAACTTGGCCTGAATATTTCCGATACATGCCTTTATATAATCGACAAAGCACTCTGCATTCTGGAAAAATACCATTTCGATATCGAGGAGAAAGCAGAGATCAGTAATTATCAGAATATTTTCTGGGACAAACACATAAACATTTTCATGGATGAATCATACTATAGACGGATTAAGCATCTGGCTGACACAATGATGGCATTTAGTATTGCGATAGTAATAAGAAAGCTGATAGAATTTTACTTTGATATGCTGGAATTAAGTGAATTCCAGACAGAGAGGGTGGAAAGAATATTCAAAAGGTTCTATCTGATTTATGTAAAAAATTATGGTCAAACCACATTGTTCTGGAAAAAATGTTTGGTAAAAAAACAATTGTTTGGAAATTTTCAATATTATTTGGAATTCAATGATAAATTTAGTTTAACAGGCTTTAATTTCATCAAATCCGATTGAATTTTCACAATTTTTTTCCATATAAATTAATAATTCATTCACGATATTCAGCCATCTTCTATTGAAAATTTTTAAAATTTGTTATATATTTCAAGACTAAAAAATCACATCAATTATCAAGGAATAAATCATGTCTGATCTTGTAATAAAGCTTGCAATCGACGGTTATAATGAAGAATTGTCTGATTTGAAGCAAATAATCGGGAATTTGGAGGATAAAATAAAAGGAAAAATCGAATTTCCTGACACGGCATACAATCTCCCGCTCTATTTTGCATTCACAGGAAAAAAAATAGAAACAATTGTCGATGCTAAAAACCTTGTTGAAGAAATAGAAAGCAAATATATAAATCTTGATCCTTCAAAAGTTGGCCTGGGTGAAGCATCGCAGCTGGGGCTCGACACGGTTTTACTTGAAGAATTAAAACTCGCCATTGAAAGCTCTGCCGGCAATCAGATAAATTTCATCTCGGACAGCATCATAAGATCCCTCGGTGTCCAGCTTGTAAGCGGTGAAATTTCCGGCATAGCAGTTGTAATAGGCCCTGCAAAGGATGAGGACACAGCAGTAAGCATCATAAGGGGCTTCCAGGAAAAAAATATACTTACCGTAATGGCCGGGAACCACGAAGGCAAAACGATGTTTGAGCAGCTTACGGCAAAAAATGTCGAGATGACTCTAAGCACATATATAGTAAACCTGGGCAGCATGACTGAGAGCGTGGTGCTCGCACTTAACTTTGCAATCAGGGCGGCACTTACATTCGGCGGGGTTGCAGGCGGGCAGAAGGCACAGTTCCTCGAATACTGCGCAAAGAGAGTGCCTGCATTCGCATTGGCCCTTTCTGGGATCGATGCAAAAAAAGTCATCACTGCCGTAGGCGCAATTGCAATGGGATTCCCTGTAATATGTGACTTCGAGGTGCCGAAGATCGCGGTAAAGGATGAAAAGGGATTCGAGCAGGAGCTTTTGACTTTTGAAACCGACAGTGCAAAGCTTTTAAACAAATGCATCGAGGTGAGAAACATAAAAGTAAAAATAACATCCATACCGATCCCCGTGAAATACGGTGCCGCCTTTGAAGGTGAAAGGGTGCGAAAGGATGACCTCTCGGTTGAATTCGGCGGCAAGGGAGCAACCGGCCTCGAGCTTTTGATTTCAAAAGACATGAAAGAACTCGAAAATAAAAAGATCACCGTTATAGGCAAAGAAATAGATCAATGCCAGGAAGGCGAGAAGCTCGATCTTGCGCTTATCGTGAGAGTTGCAGGCAAATCAATGCAGAAAGATTTCGAACCGATCCTTGAAAGGCAGATCCACAGGTTTGTAAACGGCGCAATGGGCGTGATGCATGTCGGACAGCGTAACCTTGTGTGGATAAGGATAAACAAAACTGCAAGGGCACAGGGCTTCAAATTCATGCATTTCGGGGAACTTTTGTATGCAAAAATTCTCGATGAATTCGGCAAGATGGTTGACTAGGTTGAGATAGATGT
>JBJKSS010000072.1:0-13281 GCA_046703745.1 Spirochaetota bacterium | reverse complement strand
ACCATACGAAGATTCACAAGATTCGTATGGTAGGTCATTGCCTGCGCCACATCTATGACATTGTCGCTGGGCAGCCGGTATTTTTTGCCCGTATCGAGCTGGTTTTCAACCTTGTCCAGACTGGTTTCACGTTTTCTCAAGTAATACATACCGTTATCGGGGATGGTGTTCGTGCTGATCCTGTAAATATCTGACATAATTATGCTCCTAACCTGAAGATCAAGGTTTCAATCATTTTATCCATTTCGGTCATCACTTTTGCAGCTGCATTGTAACCGTGCTGGAATTTTATGAGGTTTGCGAATTCCTCGTCGATGTTGACGCCGCTGATTGATTTTCTTATGTTCGCGAGGTTTTGCATGATGGTATCCGCTGCCTTGAATCCTTTTTCCGCCAGGTTGCTCTTTGAGCCAAGGTCGGTTATGAGGTTTTCAAAATACTCGCTGAATGTCTGGGTGAGCCCAACCATTACCTTGTCCTGTTTAAGGCTGGAGATTTTCAGTGCATTGCTCGAGTCTCCGACACCGTTGGATATATCCTTGACGCCGTCGCCGTTGACATCAACACCTCCGGCCGCTGCGATAAACTGCGGATCATTCTGAATATTGTCAGCTACCTTTATGTATGCCGCAGGATGAACCAGGGGTGCAATGGCCCACCCCGAGTTGGCATTAAACTGGTTTACCTGGTTGGTGTTGTTGTAGTCGAATGCACCTGCTGCTCCGCTGTTTCTTAGAATGCCGGCATAGCCAGTGAGAAACAATCCGTTGTCTTCCAGATGCTGTATAACGAAATCCGGGTTTGTATTGCCCTCCTGATAGTCGGCTTTTAATGTCAGTTTATTCTGGGCATTGATGAATGCTGTTATGCCCGAGTTGGCCTCATTGATCCTTTTTACAATATCAATGACGGTATCCGTCGCATAATAATTGACTGTTACTCCGTTGACGTTCAGTTGTCCCTGTATGCCTACCTTATCGTTTTTGTTGATTTTGTTGGTGCCTGAAACCCTGTATATGTATGTCGAATCATTCTGGCCGTCCCTGTTCCTGTCGTAATTTCCGAGCGGGTCGTTGGTGAAGGGAAACTCGACAAAAAAGTTATTGCCTGTTTTGCCGTTCGCTCCGAAACCGTCCCTGTGTATTTCATTGACCATGTCGGTAACGTTTACGGCAAATGAGTCTATCTTTTTAATTTCATGGTAGAGATGGTCATCCCTCAAATCGCCGAGAGCGGCAAGCTCGCCGCCGCGAAGCACGAGTTTTTCACCATCTTTCCAGTATATATCGTAATACCCGTTGTTATTTGCATTTGCGACAAGATTGAGCTGCTCGAACTTCTTGCCCTGTACCAGCATCTTGCCCCCAACATAGAGGATAAGCTCGTTCTTGTCCTCGCGGCTTATCTGTACATCCACGATTTTGGAGAGCCTGTCGATCAGGAGATCCCTCTGGTCATAAAGATCGTTGGGATTGTCCTTCATCGCTTCGCTTCGCAGTATCCTGTCATTGAGATTGGCTATTTTCTGGGCAATCTGGTTGACTTCAGTTGTTCTTTCCTGGAGTTCCTTGTCGACATTGTTCCTCAGATCTGTGAACTCTTCATAATGGTGCCTAATGCTGCTTGTAAGGATGTTCGCTTTCTGGACGAGTGCGATCCTTGCTGCATTCTCATCCGGATGGTTCGAGAGATCGGACCACGCGGACATGAAGTCGTTGAACGATGTGCGCAATGTACTGAACTGGCTCGGATCATTGCTGTCCGAAGGCTCCGCATAGACCAGCTCCATCTGGTGGAGGTATTTGTTTAAAGTGTCATAATAGCCGAGGTTCTTGCTTTCAGAAATCATCCTGTTGTCCACGAGTACGTCGCGTACCCTTTCGATTCGCGCGGTCATCACGCCTTCACCGAGCTGGCCCGCTGTCTCGGCCCTTGTAAGGTCGGGCATGTATATCGGTTCGTATTCCTCAAAATGGATAACCTGCCTGGAATACCCTTCCGTATTCATGTTGTTCAGGTTGTGACCGGTTACGTTCAATGCCTGCGTATGTGCAAGCAATGACCTTTTTTCCATTTCTATACCGTGAAAAGTGCTTGTCATTTTAAGCCTCCTTGCAACTTTTTAAATGAGCTTGTCCAGCATGACAGGTTTATCACCCCAGATATCCCTGGGGCTGTTTTTAGTATATGTTTCGCCGTTCGTATTGTTATTGAAAATTTTATCCACCTTCTGTTTTGCTATGAAAAAGGCATCCTTCAGAAGTTTCTTGTTGAGTAATTCCGTTTCCTTGTACTGTGAGATTTTCAGTTTCAGTTCTTTCCGCATCGTCTTTATTTCATTGTCCTGCTTCAGGTTTTCCCTGTCTGAAATATTGTTTAAATTGTATTTAAGTATTTTTGTCAGTTCCACATCGAAATTTTTGTTTATTTCCGCTTGTTTTTCTGCGATTTCGGTAAGATCATCCCAGTTTTGGTTGAGAATGCATTTCTGCTTTCTGCTGCACAGTATTAAAAGTTCCCTGAGCAAATTTAAGAGTGTTTTTAAAATTGATTTATATATGATCTGCACTTGATTTGACTGCGGCACCATCCGTGGTCTCCAAAAAAAATTATTCTACATTGAATTTCGGCAGGATAATCAAATGGATTAGGATAAATTTGATAAATTTGTTCTAAAAAAGTAAAACAGGCTAAAGTGTGCAGACGAGTTCGGATTCGAAGAGTTTTACGCCTTCATCCTTGAAATATGATTTGAGCTCTTTAACGGCCTTGAGGATTTTTTTAGCCTCTTTTTCTTCACAGTAAATGATGAGCATGAAGTTTTCTTCGGGCCAGATGTGATCCCCCTGTCTCGGCCCGCTTGAGCCGACCCCGTGAACGGCCGGAATTTTCGTATAATGCGCCACAACATCGTGCTTTTTGAACAAATCAAACAGGTCGTCTTCTATTGATCTGTTGCCGATGATTTCTATACGCTTCATATCATTCTCCTCAAAAGAAAATTTATGGAGACAGGGGGGGCCTTGTCTCCATCATTCGAAAATTATTGCATCCTGCTTAGTTTTTCTTTTCTTATTTCAAGCTGTTTTTGTCTTTTAAGCGCCTTTTTTGCCTGCATTTTTTGCGCCCTTTCCTTGAATATCGAATACATGACAGGTATGAGCACAAGGGTAAAAATGGAGCTTACCGCCATTCCGCCGAACATCGTTTTGCCGATTGCACGGCTCATCTCTGTGCCTTCGACTTTGGTAATTGCCATGGGGAGCAAACCGAGTATTGTTGCGAGGCTCGTCATCAGTATTGGTCGAAGCCTGTGCCTCCCGGCTTCTATGCATGCATCAAAGATGCCATACCCGCGCTTCATTAGAATATTCGTATAATCGACGAATACTATTCCGTTGCTCACCACAATTCCCACAAGGACTATCAAGCCTACAATTGTAAATATGTTAAAAGGGTCGAGCGTTAAAAGATGGATCCAGATTACGCCCGTTATGGTGAGGGGGATTGTGAATAATATTATGAAGGGGTCGAGGAATGATTCAAACTGGCTGGCCATCACCCCGAATACGAGTATGACGCAGAGGAGGAGCAGCATCAACAGTTTTAACCCGTATTCCATCATATCGGCGAAGTCTCCGGAAAATTCTATCGAAAGATCGTCGTCCTGGGGGATTTCGCTTTTGATCAGACCGTCTATTTTCTGCTGCACATTGTTGAGCACTGCACCCTTGCCGAGGTTTGCCGTGATATGGACCGTTCGTTTCTGGTTTTCCCTTTTTATGCTCACCGGCCCTTCCGTATCATCCGAGAGCCTTGCAAAGCTTGCGACGGGTATTTTCAGTCCGGCATTGTTTATCACGAAAATTTTTTCAAGGTTGATGATCTTGCTCATGTCTTTCGGATCGGCAATTACAACAATATCGTATTCATCGCCCTTGTCCCTGTACTGTGACGATACGACACCGTCCACATTGGCCCTTACTTCCTGGCCTATAGAATTCATGTTGAGGCCCAGTGCATACGCCCTCTGCCTGTCGATTACTATTTCTACCTGGGGAAGCCCTTCCGTCATATCGATCATTGGCTCGACAGCTTCAGGTACCTTTTCCCTGATGAGTGTCCTGATTTTTTCCGCGGTCATTTTTGCCCTTGTCAGATCGCTTGATTTAACAAGTAAATCTATCGGGCTCGCCGATCCTCCGAATGCATGGCCGCCTGAAGGGAAAGAAAAACTGACCGACGGGAAATCATTGAAATGCTTTCTCAATATTTCCTGTATGCGGAGCGAATTAACCGGTCGTTTATTTGGATCATCTGCAAGTATTATCTGTATATTGGCCTTGTTTGACATTATGTTGCCGAGGAATCCGTAAAAGCTTTTTTCGCCGACCTGGGTGACTATGTTTTTGTATCCCTTTATTTCGGTTTTTATTATCTCTTCAAATTGGCGCGCCACGTCTTTTGTAATATCGAGCCTGGTGCCGACAGGAAGTTCGATTTCAAGCTGGACGCTGTCCTCGTCGCTTTTTGGTGCAAGCTGGAAACCGACCATGCCGGCCATGAAAAGGCTGACTATAAAAATGCCGGCTATTATGCCGATTGTTATTTTCCTTTTTTTCAGGACTATGCGCAAAAGCCCCATGTATTTTCCCTCAAGGCCCCTGAAGAATGCAGACAGCGTGTCATCGAATTTTTTTGGAAAGCCCGTCAAATTCCTCTCAAGCTGCGAGCTTATGGGCAGGTATTTGCTGGCCAGAACGGGTGTGAGGAATATTGCTGTAAAGATTGATGTTGTCAGCGAAAAAACAACTGTGAATGCAAGACCGCTGAAGAGCTCACCGTACATTCCCAGTTGTGACCTGAATAAAACAACGGGTGCAAAAACACAGATCGTAGTGAGTGAACTGGCCATTATTGCATTCATCATTTCCTGGCTGCCGATTACGGCAGCAGTGGTGAGCTTTGTCCCTTTTTCCCTGTACCGGTAAATGTTGTCAAGTATGACAATCGAGTCGTCCACAAGGCGCCCGATCCCCAGTGCAAGTCCGGCAAGCGTCATTATATTCAGTGTAAATCCGAAAAAGTACATCATTGACAGGGTGATGACTATTGATATCGGTATTGAAAGACCTATGATAGTAACGGCTTTGAGGCTTCTTAAAAATACGAATAAAATCAGGATCGCCAGGATTGCCCCGCTTAATGCGGTGCCGCCGACTTCCTGGAGGGATTTTCTTATCAAAACCGTGTTGTCGTATAAAACATCGAGTTTAATATCAGGCGGCAGCTCGCTTAACAGGCTTCCCGGTTTTACCGTTTCCCTGATGTTGAAAAATTTGTCAAGTTTTTTCCTGATCCTTGTAAAAGCATTGTTTCTTTCCCTGTATATTTTATAAAAAACATTATCAACAGTTTTAACGGAGTTTTTGCCGCTCTGCTTCTGGATGACGATTTCAACCGAGGGAATGCCGTCAACATACGTGGCTTCCTCTTCCTTTTTCAAACCGTCATAAACATTGGCTATGTCTCTCAACCTGATCACTTTGGTAGGGTCTATGGTGCCTGTATATGCCGGTATATAACCGGTTTTATAGGCAATTACGGTATTTTTGATTTCTTCTATATTCTGGTATTCTCCTGCTGTACGTATCAAGTAATTTTTGTTCCCCTGTCCGATGCTTCCGGCACTTATCTGTACATTCTGGGAACTCAAAATGTTTGAAATTTGCGTGAGATTGAGATTGTATGCCTGGAGCCTGTTTTGCAGTATTTCAACCCTTATGGCGCGCTCACGGCCGCCGTTAATATTGGCCATTGAAACCCCGTCTACCTGCTCGAGCTTGGGCTGTATGATTTTTTCACCAATGTCCCTTAATTCTTCCGGCGTCCTGTTGCCTGTCAGGGACAGGAACATGACCGGTATCATTGAAGGATCGAATTTGAATATCATCGGGGATTCTGCACCGTCGGGGAGATACCCTTTTATGTATTCGATCTTGTCCCTTACATCATTCGCCGCCTCATCCATGTTGGTTCCCCAGGTAAAGTAAATCATTATCTGGCTCGTGTCCTCGTTGGAGATCGAATGGATCTTGTCCACGTTCCCGACATTGCTCAATACATTTTCCAGGGGACGGGTGATCATTTTTTCTATTTCTTCCGGGCCGTTTCCCTTGTAATCGGTGAAGATCAGGAGCACCGGCATGTTTATGTTGGGATAAAGGTCTATCGGAAGGTTCAATGCTGCATACAGGCCGAGGCCTATCAACAGTAAAAAGATAATTATGGTAGTGGTCGGCTTGTTGACAGATATTTTTGATAATTGCATAAAATTTGTCTCCCCTTATTCAACAACGTCTTCTTTCGTGAGTGCTTCATAAGTGTTTATAACCTTTACTTCAGAATTATCGCCCAGCAGGTTTTGGCCCCTTAAAACGACCTCTTCATCAGGTTTGAGGTTATTTAAAATTTCAACCTTATCTTCTATCTGGATTCCTGTATCGACCTTTCTTTTTTCTACATACTGGTATTTGTAGTCTATCGCTTTCAGAATATTGAGGATTTTGTCCTCATCGGCTTTTGAAACGCCTTCAACAAGCATGTATTTTTTCAAGTTTTTATTATAGAGGTATTTTTCATTTAAAAATTTTCTGTTTTCATCATTTTTGATCCTGTCCATTATGATATTGTTGAAAGTGTAGGGGGAAACAGAACGCGGCAGTCCGCCTTTTACCACGAATATAAAGTGTTCCCCATATCTTTTGACTATGCAGTCGGCGGGTATCTTGACGATATTGCCTTTTTTTTCGGTTATGATTTTTATTTCAACGAACATCCCGGGCATCAAAAGTTTTGCATTGGGATCATCCGGTTTCAGTCTTACTTCCATCATCCTGGAGACAGGGTCAACAACAGGACTTACTTCTGTGACAACCGCATTAAATGTCTTGTCGGGGTAAGCCTGGGATTTTATCACGGCATTAAGACCCGTTTTGATTTTGCTGATGTATTTTTCTGCAACGTTTGTGATTATTTCTATTTGATCCATCTGTCCGACTTTTGCTATCGCCATCTGTGGATTTACAGTTGCCCCGATATCAATAGGCAGCGAAGTTATCGTGCCTGTCAAGGTGGATTTCACCGGGCTCGCATTGTAATTCATGCCCGGTTTTGAAGGGTCGACATAGGCGACAATCTGGTTGCGGTAAACATAATCTCCAAGTTTGACCTTTATGCTCACAAGCTTGCCAGACATGTCGGGGTATAATTCGACTTCATTTTTTGATCTTACATCACCGTCAAGTTCGATGAAGTTTTTTATTTCACCCCTGACAGCCCTGGTTGTATCGACCGCAAAAATCGTTACTTCGTCAATTTTGGCCTGACTGGATTTTTTGCATCCCGTGAAGGAAGCAAAAAATATGACAAATATGATTGAATACCTGAAAATTTTTTTAAACATTTTTTTGCCTTTTTAATTTTTTTATTGTTTGCTCAGTTTTGTATTGGTTAAATACTCAAGGTCAAGAAGTCCTGTCGTATAATTGTATTCCTCATTCAATAAATTCAATTTTGCCTGCTCCAGTTCATTTTCAGAGGTTTGAACATCGAGAAGTTCCTTTTGTCCCACCCTGTAGGCTTCTGACGCTGCATCATAGGCCTTCTGTGCGAGCACAACATTTTGTTTCAATGAATCAATCGAGTCGATCGATTTTTGGAGCTGGAGCACGGTTGATTCTATCTGGAGCTCGGTAGATTGTTTGAGCTTTTCGTAACTCTTCTCTGTTTCGCTCAGGTTATACTGGTCATCCACCACATTCATCTGCTCCTTGCTCATGGGGAACCATGAACTTACCGGCAGGCTTACTGATAATGAAAAAGCGCCTCTTGTCTGCTTCCAATTTCTGTACAAATAATCATAATCGTTGTTTTTAAACCATGGATCCTTCATAGGATCTTTCTGGAAAGTCGGATCCATAGTGAAACCTATGGATAATGTCGGGGTGCAAAAAGCTATATCGATGTTTCTGGCATTTATAAGGCTTTCAAGAGACAGATTAAGTATTTTCAGATTGAGATTATTATCGAGATATTTTTTTATAAGCTCATCTACGTTATAGCTTTTTTTGTTTTCTGTTTCAATTTTTGCGTCTATTACAACTTCCACTTCCTTTTTGAGCCCGAGCATCTGTTTGAATGAAAGCATGGCGTTCTTGTAAATATTTTCAAGGTTTACAAGCTGTGGCTTGAGATTGACCCATGCAACCTCGGCACTCATCCTGTCATAGTCGCTTATCAGGCCGTTCCTGTAGTTGATAACCGCCTGGTTATACCTGTTTTCCGCGGTTTTTATCATGTCTCTGTTTATATCGATTTGTTTCTGGATTACAATCAGGTTATAGAGACTTTTCAATGCATCCCTTGTTACGGTTTTTTTTGCATTATCCAGACTTACGAGTCCGGATCGAAAATTAATGACGGTCTGGTAAATTTCCAAACCCATTGCAGCATTGAGGTTAAGGGACAAATTGAAGTTTGCCATCAGGCTGAATCCAGGCTGGGTTACATCAAAGGATTTTGGGTATACCTTGGAAAATGTGCCCGTTGCAGGATCGTAAGATGGTATATAAGGCAGCAAAGTATTCATCTGTGTGGCTCTGTCTTCCCTGCTGAGATTTGATTGCGCCCAGGTCGCGCTCATCGTGACGTCCGGGACGAAAACATTCCATGAAGTGGCCATATCCCAAATGCTGTTCTGGAATTTAAGCTTCTCGATCTTTATATCGAGGTTGTTTGCAAGCGCAAGGCTCACAGCCGTATCCACATTCAGTTTGACTATTTTTTTGTCTTTATTGATTATAATCCTGTCATCCGTGGATTCCTTGAGTATACCTGTTTTGCTGTCTTCTGCATGGATGGTATTGATACCAAATGATATTGCTGCAAAAGCAATTGTGATAAGTAAAATTTTTTTATTCATTATGATCCTCCTAAATTTAAGCCTTTTAAAAAGAAATTATATACATGTCTCATGTCTTTTAAAGCCAGCTCTTTTTTCATCAAATCCGCATAATACATCTCTTTAACTATCTGCATTGTTAAAAATCCGTATATGAAATCAATACTGAAGTGATAAAGATCGATCATGCCTTTTTCTGCATATTCACCAATATTCATTCTGAAGTTGTCGAACAAAATTGATTTGTTTTTATTGATATATGCCTTCATGTCTATTTTTTGAGTGTGGAGCCAGTCAAAAACAAGCATTATCCTCTTGTCGTACATAAAATATGCGGTGTTTCCTGTAATAAAGCAGTATAATATCTCCTCGAATTTGCTGAATTTTTCAAGTTCCCTGTTTATCAGGGCATTTTTCATTTCGTATTCTTTATATATCATGTTGTGAAGCATGTCATATTTGTTTTTGTGGTAAAAATACAGACTACTCTTGCTCATTTCGAGCCTGGCTGCTATTTTACTGATAGTTGTGTCCCACAGCCCCTCTTCCGCAACAACGCTTGCAATGGCATCGAAAATTTTGTCCCTGATGATATTTTTATAATCAATACCGATTTTTTTTTCCACATTATCAAAATCAATGCCATAATCGTTGTTTTTTTTGCCGAATCCGTTCATGACAATCAAATATATATCATTGGTGATTTGATCGACAGTTTCATCATTTATGTTTTTTTTGCGTTTTTCATCATTCAAAAAGTTGATGAGGACGAAATATCCCCGTCGAAAAAATGAAAGTCAACGCAAGTCCGGATTCTTCGGGGTTTATCCAGGTTTTTGACTTTGCCAGTATATCTTTTACGATCATGTCCAGATCTTCGTTCATTTCAATGAATTTTTCATTTCCCAGAAAATCCCTTTTTAACAAATAAAAAAGATAAAACATGAGGTAATAATGGTTTTTTATGAAAAAACTGAAGCTGCCTTTTATAATGCTGTATATCTTTTCATCGGGTGTTTTACCGCCCAGGCCGGCGGTCAACTGTTTATGATCATTGTATAATCTGTCAATTAAATGCAGTTTCATACATTCAATAAGTTCGTCCTTGTTCCTGAAATATCTGTAAAGCGCAGGTTTGGTGATATTTAATTTTCTGGTGATTAATGTCAGGCTTCTTGATATGAAATTTTTCCTGCCCCATTCGATAAAAGCTGTGTTGATTATGTCTTCTTTTGTTAATTTTGTTCTTCTCATTTTTCGTTGTTTATTGTTGTTAATTATTGAACATTCATTAACTGCACTGGATGATTGCCAAATTATAATTAATAAAAATAAAAATCAATTTTAAATATTTTATTTGATTTATTTTTACAAATATCATTTCAGTAAATGAAATTGAGTGATTGCTCACTCAATATATAGGTAATATTCAATAATGTCAATTCTTTTTTTTAAAAAAATATGATTAATATGGCTGTAATCAAAATAGTACCTGATGGATGGTTGAAATATTACGTTGAAAGGGCAGAGTGTAAAAACAAAAGGAAATTATAATAATTAGTTATTTGTTGACTAGTTGCGGTTAATGTTATAATTATTTTAAAAGGTTTTATATGATGGATGCAGAACAGGTTAAATCGGTCAGTATATATTTTGTCGAGCCAATTGAAGAAATTTCAGTAATAATAAATGCATTGATAAGTCTCGAATTTGAGGCTTACATGATAAACGATTCTGACAAGACGGTTTTGATCGATATTTTGCATGAAAATCCCAGGAATATTATTTTTTTCTGCATCAAGCACAAAGCCGCCATTGATGAATGGTTTGACTATGTCAAGTCTGTCAAAAAAGTACAGGGCGAAAATATCCAGTTATGTGCCTTCGTATTTGACAGGATGGAAAAGTTTGAAAGAAACAAATTTTTGATGGAAGGCGTCGCTGTTATAGAATTCAGCGAGATAATGAAGAATACTATGCAGATCATGAAGAAAATACTGCTGCTTTTTGAAGCAAGGGGCAGGCGGCCCTATATCAAAACAGAGACTTATGGCGTCAGCGATGTCTATTTTCATCTACAGAATTTCAAGGATCCAATTATCGGCAAGATAAAATTTATATCGGTTTATGCCTTTACCTGCGAAATACAGCCTGCTTATGCCAAATTTTTTGAGATCGGTCTTTTTATTAATGAAACCCTTCTTGTTTTAAACGGCATGCGTATAAGGACAAGTCTTAAAATAATGGGTTTCAACAAGGAAAAGCCACATATATTCATGTTCAAATTTTGCACCGCCATGTCATATGAGAAAAGCGGAAGGTATTTGGAGCAGACGAATCCCGATATAAAGAAAAAGCTTCATGAGTATATAAAGTGGTGCCTTAAGGAAAAAATATCCCTGAAGTTGAGAAATAACAAATAATGATGCCTGTATTTTTTATGCCGCCGGATCATTTTTAAAATTTACGTCTTTTAATAAATTGAATTTTTTTCAATTTTATGATATGAATGATAAATCAAGTTTGAAGGGTGTTTATGGAAGGTAAAAGGAAAAGAGCTCTGGTAACCGGCGGTTCCCGTGGGATCGGCAGGGCGGTATGCCTGATGTGTGCAAGAAACGGTTATGACGTACTGTTAAACTATAAATCCAATGAAGAGGCCGCATTACGGACCAAAAATGAAATTGAGAAACTGGGTGCCGCATGCACTCTCATGAAATTTGATGTGGCTGATTTCGATAATGCAAAAAAAATGATCGAGGATGAAACCGGTGTAAATGGCAATATCGATATCCTTGTTTTGAATGCAGGGGTGAGAAAGGACACCCTGTTTCCGGTTATGAACAGGGAAGACTGGGATACTGTCGTTGATGTCAATTTTAAAAGTTTTTATTACATAGTAAGACCCGTTATTACCGGGATGTTCAGGCAGAACTTTGGAAAAATCGTGGTGATAAGCTCCACGGCAGGATTGACAGGCATGGCAGGGCAGGTTAATTATTCCTCGACTAAATTCGGCATAATAGGCGCTGCCAAGTCCCTTGCCATAGAAGTTGCACGCAGGAACATCAATGTCAATATTGTCGCTCCCGGATTCATCGATACGGAAATGACCGAAGATTTGAAAGCAAGACACAGTGAAATAGTCAAAACCATTCCTTCCCGCAGGATCGGGACGGTCGAAGATGTGGCCGATCTTGTCGAGTTTTTAATCAGCGATAAATCGTCTTATATTACCGGCCAGGTAATACCTGTCAACGGCGGGGTTTTTACATAATTTTTTTTGGAGAATGCATTTTGGAGGATTTCAGCAAACGTGTTGCAGTTACGGGCATGGGAATAATTTCCTGCCTTGGGAATGATCTGGATTCTGTCAGTAAATCTTTGCAGGAAGGATTTGCCGGATATGAAATTGATCCGGTAAGGACCGAGCTTGGATTCAGGTGCCCTATCACGGGGGTAATCAGGGATTTTGATCCTAAAAACTATCTCGACCGGAAAAAAAGAAAGACAATGGCATTGTCCACAATCTGGGCGTATGCGGCTGCCGATCAGGCGGTTAAAGATTCGGGACTCAGGGATGAAGATATAGCCTCATCCGAGACGGGTGTAATATTCGGCCATGATTCTGTTGCACAGCCCACGGTCGAGATGGCCGAAGAATTAATGAAAACCAAAGAAACCAAAATGCTGGGATCGGGCTATATTTTCCAGATTATGGATTCTACGGTAACGATGAATTTAAGCACGATTTTTCATACAAAGGGTGCAAACTGGTCGATAGCAGGTGCCTGCGCTTCCGGATCGCATTCCATCGGGCACGCCATGATGCTGATCAAAAGCGGCCAGCAGGAAAGGGTCATAGCAGGAGGCGCGCAGGAGATTAACTGGCACAGCATGGCGAGTTTCGATGCACTGGGTGCATTCTCAATCAGCCATCCCGAGGTTAAAAAGGCTTCAAGGCCGTTTGACAAAACGAGGGACGGGCTCATACCTTCGGGCGGCGGTGCGGCGTTGATCCTCGAGAGGATGGATCTTGCACTGAAGCGCGGCGCAAGGATTTACGGCGAGATCGTGAGTTATGCATTCAGCTCGGACGGAGAGGATCTGTCGATACCGGACGGCAAGGGAGCCGAACTTGCAATGAGGAAAGCTCTGAAGTACGGCGGTTTTGCACCTGAGGATATAGAATACATCAATGCCCATGCAACCAGCACGCCGGGCGGTGATAAAAAGGAAGCCGAAGCAATATTCAATGTGTTTGGCGGTTCACCATATATTTCATCCACCAAATCCATGACCGGGCATGAATGCTGGAT
>JBJKSS010000071.1:0-5809 GCA_046703745.1 Spirochaetota bacterium | reverse complement strand
TGATACATTTGAAATTCAAGGCAGGGCGGCTTTTAACATAATCGGCTATACAGGAACTTGCAATATATGATACAAATTGCATGGTCAGTTCGTCATGATGCCCCGAGAAAACATTCTTATCATACTTTAAGCCGGTTAATGGATATGCCTTTTCAAAAAATGAAGCATAATCAGCCGGGAGATTCAGGGCCTGGGAAATTTCATCTTCCGTATATTCAATGCCGAAAGCTGGAAAAATCAGGGCGGTTTGTCCGGGATTTTGAAATTCCATGATCAAAAATATCAGTCCAGGTCGGCGATCTTGTTTTCATGCCGGATAATCAGATAAGTCATTTCGATTACCTGCCCGATCGTCTCAACAGGATGCTTGATCACATACTTGCCTATGGTTTTCAACTCGATATCAAGGTCGTATTTTTTCTTGAATATTTCAAGAAGTTCGAGGAACATCAACGAATCGCCTTCCATATCCCTGATGATGTTTGTGTCTTCATTTATGTCGTTCAAGTCGACTTCGCATTCTTCGGAAAAAAAATTGTATATAATTTCTTTAACTTCTTTTTTTATGCTTTCATCAATCTTCGCCATTAATAACTCCAGGTAACTTATAATAATGTTGTCATATTAACAAATTTTTTATAACATTGGAAGATTTAATTGTAAAAGCGGCAAAAAAAAAACTACCTGTACTTTTTAAAAACCAGGACAGCATTGTGCCCGCCGAAAGCAAACGAATTCGATATGGCGCATTCAATATCCTTCTCCCTTGCACTGTTCGGGACATAATCCAGATCAAGTTCTGGATCTGGCTGATCATAATTAATCGTCGGGGGAATTATGTTGTTTTTTATGCTTAACAGCGTGATAATGCTTTCGATAACACCGGCGGCTCCGATGGTATGGCCTATCATGGATTTTGTCGAAGACACCGGCACATTATATGCATGTTCGCCGAAAACCTTTTTTATCGCCATGGTCTCAAACCTGTCGTTCAGTGTCGTCGAGGTGCCATGGGCATTAATATAATCCACATTATTTATGCCAACGCCTGCATTCTTAATGGCAAGCCCGATGGTTCTTGCCATTCCTTCCCCGTCTTTCATCGGCGCCATTATGCTGTATGATTCGTTTGTAAGTGCGTGGCCCGCCATTTCACCATAAATGGCTGCATTGCGTTTCAATGCGGACTCAAGCGACTCAAGAATTATTACGCCTGCGCCCTCGCCTATGACAAAACCGTCCCTGTCCCTCGTGAACGGCCTTGAAGCTTTTTCAGGCTCATTGTTCCTTGTAGACAGTGCATATAGTTCATTAAACCCTTCGATTTCTTCCCTGTTCACTGTGGAATCCGCCCCGCCTGTCACAACCACATCGGCCATGCCGTGCCTGATCAAATCATATCCCAAAGATATGGCGTATGCCGAAGATGCACAGGCCGTATTCACTGCAAAGCTCGGGCCCTCAAGTTTGTATTTTATTGAAATCCACGCCGGCATCGCGTTGCTCATTCCCCTGACAATCCTGTTTTTCGAATTATCCTCTTTGGCGGTATCGCTGCCGTTGTCAACCACACCTGCAATTACGGCACATCTGGATCTGTCCAGATCATCAAAATTAATCCCGCTTGTCTCAACGGCTCCGGCGGCGCATACACAAAACATCCTTGTGACCCTTGTCATCTGGGAGCTGTTTCTTTTTTTTATGAAATTTTCAGAATATGCTTCAAAACTGTCCGGTATTTGCGCCGCAATCCGGGTCTGCAGCCCTGAAACATCAAATGACGTAATTTTTTTAATCCCGCTTTTTGCCGACAGAAGACTGTTCCATGTTTCCATGCCGTCCATGCCGAGAGAGGTGATCATATTAATGCCGGTAATAACAACCCTTTTGTCCATAATCCGCCAATGAATTAAATTTACTCCTGCATATTAATACTGAATGCAGAAATGAAAAAATATTTTTAAATAAAATTTAAAAAACCCGGTTTATTTGTAATTATTTTTTCAATTAATGTCAAAATAAATTTCAATGCATATCCCGATATTATATACCATTTTTTTCAAAATCAAAAAGTTCATGCATAAAAAAACTCAATTTTTCAATAAATCGGACGGCCTGTAGAATTCATTTCCGGTTTTACCGTAATGAAGATCAAGCCGTTGATAGATTTTTGAAAGCCCGATTTCCCTGGACAGTTCCAGCGGGCCCTTTTTAATTCCGACATACTCCTTCACGGCGTATTCCATTTCATCCCCGGTCATTGCATTAGATTCCAGAAATTTATAGGCCGCGTTTATATATACATCCCGGAGCCTCTCCACGGCCCCGCATACATAATCATCTTCCGGTAATTCTTCGGCACGCATGCGGCCGGAGTAATCATAGAATCCTTTTCCGGTCTTCAACCCCAATTCATTCCTCACGATCATGGACCCAAGGCGGAACAAAACCGGATCAAAACAATTTTTATCCGGGTAATAGCCGGAATATTCTTTTATTGAAGTGTAAAGGATATCAATACCTATGCTGTCGAACATTCTGAAAATACCGATCGGGAAAAAATGTTTTTCAATCAGGGCGTCTATCTGCAGAGCGGTAAGCCTGCCTTCATCAAGGATGCCAACTGCCTCGGCTTCAAACGGAAGGAACATCCTGTTCAAAAGGAAGGGATTTTTTTCATCCTGGACAAAATAAAATTTATTGATTTTTCCCAGGAATCCCCTTATTGTTTCCAAACCTGCCGGATCGTATCCGCCGGGTTTGATTAATTCTGCAATGTTTTTGAATTTTACCGGGTAAAAAAAATGAAGGCCAAACAACTTCCCTGCCCTTTCCCTGTCCGGGCAGATTTTGGAGGGAACGAATGAAGAGGAATTGGAAGCAAAAATACAATTGTCATTCACCGTTTCAAACAGCCCTTGAAACAATTCCCTTTTCATCTTTATGTCTTCGTTTATGGTTTCTAATATTAAATGACAATTTTTCAGACTTTCCGGATCCGAAGAAATAATCGTGTTGTTTTTTTTATCATTGTAAAAATCATGATCGATCAGTCCGTTTTTTACAGCCCTGTCCAGCTTTTTCACATATTTGTCATGAAGACCGTTTTTTTTAACTTCATCCCTCACGAGCCATACAAGCTGAAAATCAAAATCATTAAGGTAATAAAAAAGGTCGGTACCCATTTTGCCGTTGCCGACAATGCCGACCCTGAATTTATAATTGTCAAACATATTTATCTTTGTCTGTTTTTCCTGATTTCCATATACAGCCTGTCTGCCTGGAGCATGAAGGTTTCCAGCCTTGCTTCAATGAGCTGGCTGAACGGATTGCCGTCGCTTTCTATGCTCAGGAAAGGAAGAGTATCGATTTTATCCTTGAGGTATCCAAAATCTGCATTGCATCCGGCTTTTTCGCCGGCGGTAATCTTGCCTTCAAGGTTCATCTCTGCGGTTGTGACGGCTTCCGTCATCCTGGAATTCATGCAGCCGAACGGGCCTATGTTGATGACACCGCAATACTTGCCGATCAGGTGGTACAAAGCCGAGCCGGACGACAACCCCGGCTCTCCCGTTAATGTCCATGGGAAGAAGTGTTGGGAATGCATCATGTATTTTTTTATTTCCAATAGTTCGTATTCATAGAGCCCTGACCTTGCAAGAATTTTCTTGATTTTTTTTTCGGTATGATCCTGGATGAAATCGGCGATCACCTGCTCGAATTTACCTGCGAGGTTGGTTTTTACCTCGAACATTCTTATCTTTCTCAAGAAATCCGTGTACCTTGACCATTCCATAACATGAGCATCGAGCATAACGAAACCGTTGTCCGCAAGCTTTTCGGGGATCCCCATGAGTGAAAAATGATCCCTTCGGACGAATATTTCGCCGATCACGCCGATGTATTTTGCATCCTTCACCGGCGTTTCAAGTTTTATTTTTGACAGCCTTTTTGCACTCTGCTTAAGCTGCCTGTAGAATTTATTTTTGTTCTTCCTGTCGATCGAGCCGGAAAGTTTTGCAAACTCTTCGTTGAATATTGCCATACCTTCTTCCCGGTCAACTGCCATCGCCTTGATTACAGAACGAATATCATCCATAACGTCCGATGCAAAGATGATTTTCAGCGCATCGAGCCTGAATCCTATGCCGAAGCCCGCATAACTCGAGTCGTTTTCAAGTGTTATAACGGCTACGTCTTTTAACTTGAGCTTGTCTATTGTAGTGTTTAGGAGTATCCTGTACTGGCCGACCCTGCAGCATCCGCCTGCAGCGACACAGAACAATGCAACCTTCTCGCTGCTGTTCTTGCGGTGCTTTAAATATTTCAAAAGCTCGCCGATTATATTGATTATCGGCAGGCATTCCTTGTTGGTTGTAACCGACCTTCCGAGGTCGAGTGCCTCCCTGTCGCATATCGGAAGCGCCTCCGCATTCCACCCCATGTGGCGCAGGCTCGCGGCGACGCCCTCATTAAAAAGGTCGCCCATCGACGGGATCAATACCTTGACGTTTTTATCCTTAAACGAGATTTTTTCTCCTTTCGAATCAGTGAACCACGCCTTGCCCGCAGCATCTATTTCGATAGCAGAACGCCTGAAATCCGATACGCCGTCTGTTATGCTGTTTTTTACCTTGAGATAATTTTTGACTACGTCGAGGAACGCCTCGATCCTCGTATTGACGCCTGCGTCTGCCGTATGTTCGTCAACCTCGATTGTCAGGGACGGCTTTGTCCCCATGAGGTCGCGGAAATGCTGCACCATTATGGAGTCAAGCGCGCAGAGGAAATTGGTAAGATAACAGCCGAAGAGCTGCGGGTGCCTCTTTACGATCCTCCCGGCCTTGATCACCCTTTGCCCCATCTCCCAGTAAGTGTCCTTGTAATTTTCTTCGTCTTCGTATTCGAGGAAATCGTACGGGATTATCTCCACGCCCCTTGAGGCGAATTTGAAAGGCACGCCCTTGTTTGCCTCGAGTGCGAATGCGTTATACGGCCTGCCGAAAAGAACGACAGCGATCCTGTCAGGATTCTTCTCAAGGTCTGCAAGTATTCTCCTGCCTTCGGCCTTCATCGCCTTGAAGAATTCCTCCTGTTTTTGGAACGCGGTCCTGTATGCATCCTTACCCTGTTTTGCCGTGAAGCCCAGATCAACTGCAATTTTGACAAAGGTCTTTTCTTCCGAGTCAAATCCTTTCATGAAGTTGAGCGCAGGCGTTATCATTTTCGGCGCCCTGGTGTTGCCCTTGAGGAAAGTGGCCTGCTGGTAGAACGGCTCACCCTGAATAAACATGCATACGGTCTGGTATTCTTTCCTGTATTCTTCCTGTTTGGAGACATTCATCTCCATGACCTGTGGCATGAAAATATAATCCGGCTCTTTTTCAAGGAGATTCTTGAACCAGCCGAGCGACAATTGTCCGGAAAGACAGAAGCTTGTCATGCCCATCTTCATTGCTTCCTCTTCGACTCCGTCCGGAAGCACAACCTTGCATCCAAGGGAATCAAAGAAGTTAAAATACAGGGGATAGAGCGTATTGGTCTGGAACGATTTGCTGATCCCTATCTTCAAGGTACCTTCTTTCATGATTCCTGACGGTTTTACAAAATCCTCGAATAAAAATTTGCCCCTTGTTGTGATATGGTTCAATTTTTCGACATCATAGTTGAGGTTATGTATCTTGTTGTAATATTTGTTGCATGCACCGCCGTAAGGAAATTTCCTGCCGTTTATTACGATCATGTTTATGGAACATTTCCTGTCGCACTTCTCGGCGCCGCCCATGAATGTGAATGACCTGTCGTATAT
>JBJKSS010000070.1:0-2615 GCA_046703745.1 Spirochaetota bacterium | reverse complement strand
ATTTCAACTTTCCTTTATTTTGCGGTGCCTCAACTTAAGCCGGGCAGACTCGACCCATCAATCATGAATTCTTCCCTCGAAGGGGCACAAAACTTACACCGAAAAATGTTTCGTTTACAAGGCCTGAGCTTTCCTTTTTGATCAGGAATTTGTTCCCGTAGGTTTCGGGATAGAGGAGAATGCCTCCTTCGACAAGCTGGTCGAGGAGAACGTTCCTGTTAAATTTGTTTGAAGCAACACCCGCAGATATAAATATTCTGTCAAAAGGAGCATACTGACCAAATCCCTCGGAGCCGTCCTCTGCAAGTATAGTGACACGTTCAAGATATCCAGCAAGGTTGGTATGCATGAAATTTGCTAACTCGGGAATTATTTCGGAAGCATAAACGCTGCCGTTAGGCGCACACAAACAGCTTGCTATGGCAGCCGCATATCCGCAGCCGGCCCCTATTTCAAGTATTTTGTCGCCGGGCTTAATGTCCAGCTTGTCAAGCATAAATGCAACCATGCTTGGCTGGGAACATGTTTGGTTGAAACCGATGGGCACGGGCCTGTCCTCGTAGGCATAGTTTCTTACCGATGCGGGGAGAAACTGCATCCTGTCGACTTTCAACATGGATTCCAGCACCCTTTCGTCCCTGGGGAGGTTGTCAAGGTACATTTTTGCCTTGCTTCTTACAATACTAACAAGCGTTTCGTTGTCTTCAATCATACTCTTATGATAATAATTTTTTATTGATTTGTATAGAGATATTTATTTAAAAAATCATGATCCTCCTGTTTTATGTCAAGAAAAAGAAATCCGTAGAAATGATCACCGTTGGACTGGAATTTCCTGATGACCTTGGTTAATATCCTTATCTTACGTTTTTCGATCTCCAGGATGAACTGGACATTATGATCGAGAAGGAGCTTGTCCTCAAAGTAATTGCTGTTATCCTTGAATGCAAGGCCGCCGCCGGAAAGATCATGTATCGGCACTGTATAACGCTGGGTATTCTTTTCTTCGTCCCTGAAATAGCCGTTTTCCTTGAGTGCGTATGATAAAAGTCTTGAAAACTGGTATGAATAATCCAGTATCTTGATATTTATCGGGGTCGGCTTGCGCTCGTCATTAACAAGGTATATAAGCCCAACCACATAATTACGGTACAAAATCGGTATTATAGCCTTGGAATAAATACCGTGCCTGGACTCATTCTTGAGGTATTCCGAAAGCTTCTTGTTGACGAGATAGGCCTGGGTCTTATTCTTCAGCATCTCGAACTTGAACCATTCGTTCTTTAAAATTATATCAATTTCCTGTGACAGGCGCTTCTGGGGAAGATCGCTGTAAACGCTTGGTATGTAAAAAGTCTTGCCGTACTTGACAACAAGCTGATCTTCGTATGATGCCGGAACCGCATTGCGCATCATTTTTATTTTATTGTAGGAAATGATGCTCGTCAGTTTTTGCCTGAATTTATTCATCAGTGAATCTATTTTTACATCAAAAAGATCGGCTTCGATCGGGGGTTTGTTGGGAAAGTAGTGTATCACGGTTTCCGGATAATTGAGCCTGATTAATTCCCCCTTGATTATAAATCTTGCCTGGAGACCACCGTTGATCAAAATCCTTTCGTATTTCCTCTGAAGGCTCTTGGCAATGCTCTCCGGGTTTGTTATGATCGCCGTATTGCCCTGTATCCTGAGAATATTTGACCTGAATGTATGGTAATTATTCTTGAAATAAAATATTATGTTGATCTCGGCATTTGAAGAATAAAGCTCGCCGAATACATTGAACAGCTCTATCTTGAGCTCTTTTGAATTCTGATCCAGAAGGTAAGCCTGTGTTGTTTTCTTGTTGCAGTGAATTTCAAATTCCACCCTGTTTGCAATGAGAAATTTGAACATGAATTCTTTTTCAATACGGCTAATGATGGGATTCATTGAATTCTTTCACCTCTTCCGGCGAAAAACTGTATATCTTCCCGCAAAACTGGCATGTCGCCTTTATTGATCCGTCATCCGCAATAAATGAGAGAAAATCATCCTTTTTGAGCCCGGGCCCGGACAGAAGGTTCAATATTTTGCCTTTATTGCACGTACAGTTAAACCGGAGTTCTTTTTCACAACAGTAAAATACCGTCTGTTATATTATCGATATTTTTACCTTTATTTATTAATAATTCCGTAAAAGAACCCGATTTTCCGGATATCCCTTGCGGTGTTTTCAAGAAAAGCGATATAAGCATTGATTTTACCGTCGCCTGAAATGGCACTTATCAGATGATCCTTCCCGTTTGTCATTTGCCGTAAATATCTTTGAAATACGGATTGAATTTCCTTTCAATCTCCAGGGTTGTTGCAGGGCCCTTGCCCGGGTAAATAATGACACTGTCGGGCAGGGACAGGATTTTGTTCCTGATTATGTTGTATTCATAATTGCACGGGCCCTGTCCCTCGTTTAACGAGCTTAATGTACCGGCTTCAAATATATCACCGATGAAAAGCATTCCTTCGGCAAGCACGGATATCGAGTCATAGGAATGAACCGGGGTTTCCAGTATCCTGAACTCTATACCGTTTTCACTGATAACCGACCCGTCCCTTACCTTGACGGTCTTGAAGTC
>JBJKSS010000069.1:0-10888 GCA_046703745.1 Spirochaetota bacterium | reverse complement strand
CCAGAACCGGGTCCGCGTCCAACTCTTTTCCTTTTTTTTACTGATCCTACAGGAGGCTTTAAATTTTCCATATTCTATTTCCTTTAAAATCCTATTTTATTAAACAATTTTTACCAGATGCTTTACTTTAAAAATCATACCCCTTACGCTGGGAGTATCCGCAATTTCTCTGGTTTGATACATCTTGTGCAGACCAAGTGCCTTTACTGTTCCAATTTGATCATCACCATAATGAATCGGTGATTTTATCAATTGTATTTTAATTATTTTATCAGTTGTTTTCGCCATATATTTAATCCCTATTAAAACAAATCAAGCATTTTTTTACCACGTCTTGTGGCAACTTCTTTAATATCTTTTAGCGATGACAAACCATTTAAAGCTGCCTTGGCAACATTTAATTGGTTTTTAGAACCCAAAATTTTAGTCAAACAATCCTTTACACCGGCTACTTCCATAATAGCTCTTACAGCTCCACCGGCTATAACTCCAGTACCAGGAGCAGCGGGTCTTATAACAACTTTTGAACTTTTGAATCTTCCAATTATTTCATGTGGTATAGTTTTTTTCTTGGTTAATTTTATTTTTTCCATATTTTTCGTAGCATACTGTGTCGCTTTCGATATGGCATCAGACACTTCATTTGCTTTTCCAAAACCAAGCCCAACCATACCATTTGAATCCCCTACAGCAACAAGGGCAGAAAAACTAAAACGTCTACCACCTTTAACTACTTTTGCAACCCTGCTGATTTTAACAAGTTTTTCAACATAATTTTTTACTTCGTCTTGCTCATTAATTTCTTTTAAATCACTCATCCTGTTATACCTTAATTAAAATTTTATTCCAGCTTTTCTAACTCCATCTGCCAGAGCTTTGATCTTTCCAATATATAAAAAACCATTTCTATCAAACACGATGCTCTTAATGTTCAATTTTAAAAGTTTATCTCCGATTTCCTCTCCAACTTTACCAGAAGTTTTTAAATTCAATTTATATTCTTTCCTGTCATATTTCAAATTTGAAGCGGAAGCCAAAGTTATTCCTTTTTCATCGTCTATGGCCTGTACATATATATATTTATTACTCCTGAAAACAGACAATCTTGGCTTATCAGGTGTACCAAATAAATTCTTCCTTAAAACCCTTTTTCTTCTGATTCTTCGTTTATTTCTAACTACGACCTTCTTCATTTATAAAAACCTCTATCTATATTATTAAAAACAGCAATTAAAAACTATGTAGCCTTACCAGCTTTTTTCCTCAAATGTTCACCTGCATATTTGATACCTTTCCCTTTATAAGGTTCAGGCGGTCTCATCTTGCGAATTCCTGCTGCTACTTCACCTACAAGTTGTTTATCAATACCTTCAATACTCAAATTAACATTATTTTCAACGGTTATTTTTATTCCTTCAGGTATATCAAATGTATAAGGATAAGAATACCCTAAATTCAGGATAACCTTTTTGCCTTCGACAGCTGCCTTATAACCCGTACCGACAATTTCAAGCTTTTTTATAAAACCTTGAGTCACACCTATGACCATGTTATTGATCAAAATTCTATATAAACCGTGTAATGATCTGTTTATTTTTTCATCACTGCTTCGTTTTACTTCTAATGCATTATCTTTTTTTTCCAAAATAATTTCAGGTCTTAAATCAAGGCTTAACTTCCCTTTAGGTCCCTGAATTTCAATTTTATCTGCAGTTGTATTTACTGTTACATTAGATGGTATAATTACTGGATATTTACCAACTCGTGACACCGTTATCTCCCTATTTATATATTAAAATAACCTAAAAATATTCTGGGAATATAAACCAGAATGAAAGATTTGTCAAGATTTTTACCAGACTGAACAAATTAATTCACCGCCAACCTTTCGTTCAACAGCCTTCTTACCTGTTGTTATGCCAGTTGAGGTTGAAATAACATAAACTCCCATACCATTGAACAATCTGGTTAATTCTTTATAACCGGTATAAACTCTTCTGCCAGGCTTACTGAGCCTCTTTAAACCAGTCAATACCGGATTACCCTTATCATCATATTTTAAAAATACCCTGAAGAAAACATGATTATCCTCATTAATCTTTTTAAAATTCTTAATATAGCCTTCATTTTTTAAAATTTTAATTATTTCAAGTTTTTCTTTTGAAGGCAGAATATCAACTTTCTCATGTTTTGCTATAACTGCATTTCTGATTTTTGTAATCATATCACCAATAATATCATGACATGCCATATTAATTTACCCCTATAAAATTATTACCAGGAAGCCTTAATTACACCAGGTAGCATCCCCTGATTTGCCAATTTTCTAAAACAAATTCTGCACATATCGAATTTTCTCAAATAAGCTCTAGGTCTTCCACATATTTTACACCTGTTTTTTTTTCTGATTTCAAATTTAGGTTGCCTGTTGTATTTTTCAATCATTGACTTTCTAGCCATGTTTTAACTCCTGTCCTTTCTAAACGGCATTTCAAATAAGTTTAACAACATTCTGGATTCTTCATCCGTTTTTGCTGTTGTTACAATATTAATATTCATACCGCGAATTTCTTCTATCTTTTCATAATCTATTTCAGGAAATATCAAATTTTCTGAAACACCAAGAGAATAATTTCCCCTTCCATCAAAACCGGTTGTTTTTAACCCCCTGAAATCCTTAACCGAAGGAAGTGAAACATTGATAAGTTTATCCAAAAACTCATACATCCTGCTGCCTCTTAAGGTTACCATACAACCAATTTCCATATCTTCCCTGATCTTAAACTGGGCAATAGATTTTCTGGATTTAGTCTTAACTGATTTTTGTCCGGCAATCTGTGTCATTTCCTTATTGGCCTCTTCGACCTTCTTTTTATCCGATACAGCTTCACCTACCCCCATACTTAGAACTATCTTTTCAAGCCTGGGAATCATCATTATATTTCTATATTTGAAATGCTCCATTAAAGCATTTTTAATTTTTTCTCTATATAAGACCTTTAATCTGGGCTCCATTTATATCTCCTCTTAGTCAATAACACTCTTGCATTTTTTGCAGAAACGTTTTCTATCTCCATTTTCTTCAATTTTAAAACCAATTCTCGTCGCTGCTTTGCATTTTGGGCAAACAAGCATTACTTTAGAAATGCTTAAAAAACCTTCTATCTCTTTAATACCGCCCTGAGGATCCTTTTTCGATTTTCTTAATGTTTTTTTCATTAAATTAACACCTTCAATCAGAACCCTTCCTTTATCCCGATCAACAGCCAAAACACTGCCAGACTTTCCTAGGTTTTTTCCACTAATAACCTTGACGGTATCCTTTTTTTTAATTTTTTTATAATCATTCATTTATGATTCTCCTTAATTATAATACTTCAGGAGCCAAGGAAACAATTTTCATAAAGTCCTTTTCTCTCAATTCTCTGGCTACCGGCCCGAATACCCTGGTTCCTTTCGGATTATTATTGTTATCTATAAGCACAATTGCATTATCATCAAATTTAATATAAGAACCGTCTCTTCTTCTGAATTCCTTACTGATCCTGACAATCTCACCCTTCAATATGGTTCCTTTTTTAACAGGCTGATTGGGCAATACCTGCTTTACGCTGACCGTAATAATATCGCCGATTGATGCATACCTGCTTCGTGTGCCACCCAACACCTTTATACATTTAACAAGTTTTGCGCCGCTATTATCAGCAACTTTTAATACTGTTTCTTGTTGAATCATTTTTAATCCCTCCCTATTTTACCTTCTGAACAACTTCAACCAATCTCATGTATTTTTCTTTGCTGATGGGTCGTGTTTCCTCAATTCTTACCAAATCTCCAACCTGGCATTCATTCTTCTCATCATGCACCTTGAATTTTTTTGTTCTTTTAACATATTTTTTATATAACTTATGAAGCTTGTTGTATTCTACAGCAACAACTATAGTCTTATTCATTTTATTGCTCAAAACAGTGCCAACGAGGTTCTTCTTCCTCTTTTGATTCAACTCCTGAACATTTTCTGTTTTTTTAACATCATCACTCACGGCATTACTCCATATTCTCTAATTCTTTTTTCAACTGTTCAATTTTCCTCATATGCAAAATTGTTTTGATCCTGGCAATATCTTTCCTCATTTTCCTTATTCTTAAAGGATTCTCGATTACTCCTGTAACTTTTTTAAATTTCAGTTCCCTCAAGTCCTTTGTATATTTATCCAGTTCAACTACCAACTCGTCATCTTTTTTTTCTCTAATTTCATTCGCTTTCATATAGTTTCCCTTGTTTATAATGTATCCCTTTTAATCACCTTGGTCTTGATCGGAAGTTTCTGAGTTGCAAGCCAGAATGCCTTTTGAGCAGTAGCTTCGTCAACACCGGACACTTCAAACATAACCAAACCCGGCCTTACCAAACAAACATAATATTCAACATTACCCTTCCCGTTACCCATTCTGGTTTCGGCAGGCTTTTTTGTATAAGGCTTGTCAGGGAAAATTCTTATCCAGACCTTGCCGGTCCTTTTTAACGCTTTCGTGATCGCCCTTCTTGTTGCTTCAATCTGCCTGTTTGTAATCAATTTTGGTTCAAGTGCAACAAGCCCGAAATCACCGAAAGAAACCTTGTTCCCCCTATTAACCTTGCCCTTAAAACTCCATCTTTGTTGTTTTCTGTATTTTGTTCTTTTTGGCATTAACATAAGCGCTATCCTCTATAATTAAATAATTATTCGTTATCTTCAGTTTTCTTCTTTGGTTTTTTTATCAGTTGCCCCGCATCATCCTTAACATCCCTTTTAAGAACTTCCTTATGAAAGACCCAAACTTTAATGCCAGTGGTGCCGTATGTTGTTAAAGCAGTTGACGTTGCATAATCAATATCCGCTCTCAAAGTGTGGAGTGGAATACGTCCTTCCCTGTACCATTCTGTCCTTGCCATATCAGCACCGCCAAGCCTTCCCGAACACTGGATCCTGACACCGGCAACCCCTGCTTTTCTTGCATCCGATATTGCCTTTTTCATCGCCCTTCTGAACGGCACCCTATTCATTAATTGTTTTGCCACATTGTCTGCGATTAATTTGGAATTCATTTCAGGCCGTTTAATTTCCTTTATCTTAATATCAACTTTTGAAGAAGTAATCTTAGCAACCCTCTTGGTTATTTCCTGTATCGTTTTGCCTTCCTGGCCAATTAAAGTGCCCGGTCTTGAAGTATTTATAACAACTGTAATTCGATCTGGTTTTCTAAATATTTGAATCTTGGAAATATCCCCACTTGAAATAAGAGATTTAGATTTTTTGTCCTGCGCATAATCGTAATCCAGAATCAATTTTCTGATTGCAAGATCCTCATGAAGGGATTTTATATAATTCTTTTTATCAGAATACCAAATTGAATCCCAAGTTTTAATAATACCTAATCTTAAGCCTACCGGATTAACCTTTTGTCCCATTATTTATCTCCCTCATCTTTGCTGCTTACTTCAACATAAATATGGCAGTTCCTCTTTAAAATATTTCCTGCTCTACACAATCCTTTCGTATGAAACATTTTCATCATAGAACATTTATTTATCATAATTTTAATAACAATTAATTTTTCTTCATCAATATTAGGGTTTTTAGCCATATAATTTGTTCTGGCTGAATGAATTGCTTTCTTTAAAGCAAGAGCCCCTTTATTCGGTAATGAAGCAAGATAAGCCTCTGAGCTTAACACATCTTTGCCTACAATCTCATAAGCAATTCGTCTAACCTTGAATGCCGAAATTCTAACAAATTTAGATAATGCTGTTGCTATTGTCATACTGATTTTCCTTTCTTTTCAGATCCGCCATGACTATGAAAAGTCCTGGTAGGTGAAAACTCACCCAATTTATGGCCCACCAAATTTTCTGTAACATAAACAGGTATGAATTTCCTGCCATTATAAACATTAATAGTTAAACCAACCATCTCCGGAATTATCGTTGATCTTCTTGACCAGGTTTTAATAGGTTTTCTTTGATCCGCATTTTTTGCATCAAGCACCTTTTTATGTAAATGCCTGTCTATAAACGGCCCTTTTTTTACACTTCGTGACACCGTAGGCTCCTTATATAATAATTATTTCTTTCTTCTTCTTATGATAAAATTAGAAGAGGGTTTTCTTCTATTTCTTGTCTTAAAACCTTTGGTTGGCTTGCCCCATCTTGATACAGGATGCCTTCCTCCGGAAGTCTTACCCTCACCACCCCCATGAGGATGATCATGAGGATTCATGACGACACCACGCACCTTTGGCCTTTTGCCAAGCCATCTGTTTCTTCCAGCCTTACCGATATTTATATTCTGCCTGTCCAGATTACCAACCTGCCCTATTGTCGCAAAACATTCTTCATTGATATATCTTAATTCACCTGAGGGCATCTTTATAATAGTCTTTCCATTTTCAAAACCATTTATCTGTCCGAACGAACCTGCAGCCCTTGCGATTTGGGCACCTTTTCCAGGCTCCATTTCAATATTATGTACAATCGTACCAACCGGTATGTTTTTCAGCTTCATTGCATTGCCAATCTCAATTTTTTCCTTTTCACCTGAAACAACATACTGCCCGACCTTTAATTTATCCGGAGCAACTATATATCTTTTCTCTCCATCTGAATAATTCAACAAGGCAATGTTTGAACTCCTGTTAGGATCATATTCTATTGAAACAACTTTTGCCTTTATCCCGTGTTTATCACGGAGCATATCGATTTCCCTGAATCTCCTCTTATGAGCTCCGCCTCTTCTTCTCATGGAAAGTCTGCCGGTCTGCATACGGCCGCTTATTCTCTTTTTACCTTTGGTTAAAGCCTTACAAGGCTTGTCATCCGTAATTTCTTCAAATGTTAATCCAGTTTTTTGCCTTAAACCTGGAGTAATCGGATCATATCTTTTTATTCCCACGAATCAACTCCTATTATGCACCTTCAAAAATGCTGATTTTGTCACCTTTTTTCAAGGCAATAATTGCCTTTTTATAGGACGATGTAAATCCATATTTATATCTAACTCTTTTCTTCTTACCCTTGACATTAACAATATTGACTGCCAATGGAGTTACCTGAAAAAGCTTTTTTACGGCATCAGCAACCATAATTTTATTTGCATCACCATGGACCACAAAAGAATATTTGTTATGCTTTTCCCTCATCAAGGTGGACTTTTCGGTAACAATAGGTTTTAAAATAATTTCATTGTGTTTCATCTCAAAATTCCCTTATTTTGCTAAAAAATCATTTAATTTCAACGCAGCTTCTTCTGTCAATATTAAATTTTTCGAATAATAAAGCGTATGAGCCTTCATCCTGTTATAACTGATGCATTTAATCCAGGGAAGGTTTTTGCCTGCCCTTTTGATCAAATTAGCTTCATCCGAATCATTTAATATTAACGTTGATCTCTCTTCATTTAAAATAGGTTTGAATATTTTAACAAATTCCTTTGTTTTATTATTATCAAGCTTAAAATTCTCAATGACTTTTAAAATACCACCCTGATTTTTCATTGAAAGTATTGATCTAAAAGCCAGTCTCTTAAATTTCTTGTTTAATTTATATGAATAATCCCTTGGTTTCGGCCCAAAAGTAATACCGCCGCCTCTCCATACAGGACTTCTTTTTGTTCCAACTCTTGCACTGCCCGTTCCTTTTTGTTTATGCGGTTTGGCTCCGGAGCCGGAAACCTCAGCCTTTGTTTTTGTACTGTGTGTTCCCTGCCTTAAATTTGCAAGCTCATTCTTTATCACCTCATAAATACTTGCCTTGCTTGGCTTTATATTAAAGACTAAATCATTCAACTCGATTTCTTTATTCTCCACGCCATTAATATCAATTAATTTTGTCTTCATTTCTACACCCTAATCCTTACTTCTTTTTTTTAGCTTTATTCAAATAAACAATGCTCTTGTTTTTGCCCGGAACAGCACCTGCAACCATAATCAAATTGTTTTCCTTATCAACATTGGCCAATTTGATATTTAACACAGTAACCCTGTCAGCCCCCATTCGGCCGGCTCTCTTTAATCCCTTGAAAACTCTTGCAGGATAAGTATTCTGACCGGTTGAGCCGTTCTGTCTGTGAAATTTTGAACCGTGTGTTTTGGGACCACCGGAAAAACCGTGCCTCTTCATTACGCCCTGGTACCCCTTACCCTTGGATATACCGCTAATATCAAGAAATTTAACATCGTCAAAAATATCAAGGCTGATTTTTTGTCCTATTTCAAATTTGGCAGGATCTTCAATCTTGAATTCTTTTAAAATTCTTTTAAAGGGAACATTGTTTTTTGCAAAAAAGCCTTTTTCAGACTTATTTATTTTTTTTTCCTTAAGATCTACAGATCCAATAACCAGGGCATTATATCCGTCTTTTTCAACGGTTTTTTTCCTAAGAACTATATTATCTTCAACTTTTATTATTGTTGTTGGGATTATGTTTCCTTCATCACTAAACATATGTACCATGCCAACTTTTGTACCGATTAATCCTAACATCATCAATACCTCTTTATATTCCTAATCTTTTATTATTTCAATATTGTTTAATATCAACATCTACGCCTGCTGCCAATTCCAACTTCATCATGGATTCCAATGTACCTTCAACCGGCTCGATATCAATCAGTCTTTTATGCGTTCTCATTTCAAACTGTTCTCTTGATTTGACATTAATATTTACCGATCTTAACACGGTAACCCTGCTCTTTTTTGTAGGAAGTGGAATAGGCCCTGAAAACCTGGCTCCGGTTTTTTTTACTGCATTGACAATTGATTTTGCCGCTTTGTCCACCAATTCGATGTCATAACCCCTTAATCTAACTCTTATTTTTTGCTCAGCCATTTAATAACCTCTTTAAAATAAAAAAAACAAATATAATTAATATATATCTAACAAAAAGTTTGCAGAGATTAACATATTTTTAAAAATTTTCAAGTAAAATTTGTAAATTTTTATAAAAAATAGATATTATTGCCATGTAGAACGAGTCCTGTATTTTCCGGATTCCTCATCATTAATAATCAAAGAAGACATAATTTTGCTTCTTTAAAAGAAACCCAATCCTGATTTTTTGTTCTTTTATATGACAATAACAAAGATCTAAACTGCATATATTCATTAGCTTACAAATAAAATGCCATGTAAACCAATTCCATTACACTACTTAATCATAATCCCGCTGTTATACAACGGGATTATTTTAAATAAAAATTATAAAAAACAATAAAGCATTATTCAATTATTTCAAGAATTGTACCAGCGCCAACGGTCCTTCCGCCTTCACGAATAGCAAACCTGAGATTTTTTTCCATAGCTATTGTATTGATCAACTCACAGGTTAACTCAACAGTATCTCCAGGCATAACCATTTCGGTTCCTGATGGCAAATGAACAATTCCCGTTACATCAGTTGTTCTGAAGAAAAACTGAGGTCTGTACCCTTCAAAGAACGCTGTGTGTCTTCCACCTTCTTCTTTTTTGAGTATATATGTTTTTGCCTTGAATTTTTTATGAGGAGTGATCGAGCCTGGTTTAGCAATAACCTGCCCTCTTTCAATTTCCTTCTTGTCAACGCCTCTTAACAAAAGACCTACGTTGTCACCTGCAATACCCTTGTCAAGGAGTTTGTTAAACATTTCAATACCGGTTACAGTTGTTTTTCTTGTCGGTTTGATACCAATAATTTCAACTTCAGTATTTACAATTACGGTTCCCCTCTCTATCCTGCCGGTTGCTACTGTACCCCTACCTGAAATAGAAAAAATATCTTCAATCGGCATAAGGAAATCAAGGGTATCTTCCCTTTTCGGTTCCGGAATATGAGCATCCAGAGCATCGAGTAATTCCTGAATACATTTCGTTTTTTCAGGATCAGCCGGGTTTTCCATAGCTTCTTTTGCTGACCCAAGAATGATCGGAATTTTATCGCCGTCAAATTCGTATTCATTCAACAATTCCCTGATATCCATAACAACAAGATCAAGTAATTCCTTGTCATCAACCATATCCACTTTATTAAGGAATACAACGACATCTGGAACCTGTACCTGTCTTGCAAGAAGAATATGTTCCCTCGTCTGGGGCATAGCACCATCTGTTGCTGCTACAACAAGTATAGCGCCATCCATCTGGGCTGCACCGGTTATCATATTTTTAATATAATCCGCGTGCCCTGGACAGTCAAGGTGGGCATATTGCCTTTTCTCAGTTTCTTATTCAACATGTCTGGTATTAATCGTAATACCTCTAGCCTTTTCCTCCGGAGCATTATCTATATCTTCATATTTAAGCTCCTTACCGCCGTATTTTTTTGCACAATACATTGTTATAGCGGCAGTCAAGGTTGTTTTACCATGATCAACATGTCCAATAGTACCAACATTAACATGCGGTTTAGTTCTCTGAAATACTTCTTTAGCCATTTAAGTTAGCCTCCTTTAATTTATATTCATAAAAAAATTTTTATTTATCATCACCGCCGTTGAATTTCTTTATTATATCTTCAGCGATATTTTTCGGCACTTCTTCATAAGAATGAAACTGCATTGTGTAATTTGCCCTGCCCTGGGACATCGACCTTAATGAAGTTGAATAACCGAACATATTTGCAAGAGGCACCTTGGCCTTTATAATTTTAACCGACTGTTTGTCTTCCATGCTTTCAACCCTTCCACGCTTTGCATTAAGGTTGCCTATTATATCGCCGGTATAATCATCCGGAGTTACGATTTCAACCTCCATTATGGGTTCCAAAAGCACGCTTTTAGCCTTTCTCATACCTTCCTTGAAAGCCTGTGCCGCACATATCCTGAATGCCATTTCAGAAGAATCAACCTCATGGAATGATCCATCATAAAGGACAG
>JBJKSS010000068.1:0-3134 GCA_046703745.1 Spirochaetota bacterium | reverse complement strand
GAATAAAACTATAATGAACAATATCCACAGGATTATTTTTCTTGCATTGCCGCTGGAATAAAAAGCCATTTTAATTTAACCTCTTGCCGTTTGTTTTTTTATCTGGACAATATTTTTTTAATGCTTGCAACATAATTTTGGGTTTCCTCTATATCGGGGATTCCGCCAGCCCTGTCGACAGCATCCGTGCCGGCGTTATACGCTGCCAATGATTTGTCAAGATCACCGTTATACCTGTTCATCAGCGTTTTCAGGTACCGCACACCGCCGTCAACATTCTGGTAAACATCGAATGGTTTTTCAACCCCCAGATTAAGGACCGTCTGCGGCATCAGCTGCATGAGGCCCATGGCGCCGGTCCTCGATATGCCGTACCGGTCGAAATTTGATTCAACCTTGATAACCGCCCTGATCAAATCTTCGGAAACATTATACCGTTTCGAAGCCATCCTGACGGCTTCATCTATCGTCATGCCGCTGTTTTTTTTATCCGTGAATAATCCGTCTTTTTCCGTTTTTTCAACCTTTTCGGTTTTTAAAAACGGATTAACATCATCATCATTTTTAACGGATTTCTTTTCATTCCCCGCGTTAAGGACATTTTTATACATGTCTTCGAATTCCTTTACGGCCTCCGGCTTGAATGAATTCAAATTATTCGCGAATGAACTGATCGTTTTGATCCTGTCATAAATACCCTTGATGCCTTCAAGCATGATAAAACTCCTCCTTATAATTAACCCTTATTCATATTATTGTTTAAGCAGTTCCCTCTTTCTTTCATAAAATATTCCGCCTATATCGTCAATCTGCTTTATCTCATGTTTGCGCAGTTTATCCATGTATTCTTCATGCTGCTTCTTTTCAAGCTGATCGAGCTTTTTTCTCTCCCTTGTTGCCTCGAGAAGCTCGTTTTTCAGTTTTTCAAGCTCATTTTCAATTTCAATTTTCAAAAGGTCATTTTTTTTTATTTTACTTTCAAGACCTTTTATGTATTTTTGATTGATGTCCATGCTGGTATAGTCGAATGCATTGAGATTGTTGAGGTTCCGGTTATCATTCACAATCGTCTGGTAGATATTTTTTTTCATGTCCGCATTTTCCATCTCAAGATTAATTTTTTTCTGCAGGACAAATGCATATTTGAGTTTTGCCTTGAACTCAATGTCTTTCTTTATCTCGTGTAACTTTTCAAGTTTAAAAACAAATCTTCTCATAAATCAATCCCGGTTAAAATAATAGATCGTTATTAAAATCAAGCGATCTTTCGGACCGACCTTCACTCGCTTCGCCTTTTTTTTCAGCACCGAAAATGTCATTCAGTTCGTCGATGGTTTCATCAAATGAATAACTTTCATCAATCCTTTGCTTCAAAAATTCGTCGATTTTGTCCTTTAACATGATTGCCAGATCGACAGTCTGGTTTGACCCCCTTGCATACGCCCCTATGGAAATCAGATCCTCATGGGATTTGTAAGCGGCAAGAAGCTCCTTTACCAGCCCTGCCTTCTCCTGGTGATCCCTTGAAGTAATTTTAATCATTAGCCTCGATATGGAGGACAGTACATCGATTGCAGGATAATGATTTTTGTTCGCAAGGCTCCTGTCAAGCACGATGTGGCCGTCAAGTATACCTCTGACGGTGTCGCTTATTGGCTCATCCATATCGTCGCCTTCAACGAGTACGGTAAAAAAGCCGGTGATGCTTCCCTTCTCGCCGGTCCCTGCCCTTTCGAGCAATTTCGGCAGGAGGGTGAAAACCGAGGGAGTAAAACCCCGCGTTGTCGGAGGTTCACCGGATGCGAGTCCTATTTCCCTCTGCGCCCATGCAAATCTCGTTACAGAATCCATCATGAGGTTCACATCCTTCCCCTGATCCCTGAAATACTCTGCTATGGACATGGCAACATAAACAGCCCTTACCCTTGCCAGTGCGGGCTTGTTTGATGCGGCAAAAATTATTACCGAACGCTTCAGCCCTTCTTCGCCAAGGTCATAATCGATAAACTCTTTCAACTCACGGCTGCGTTCACCGATGAGGGCGATGACATTGACATCGGCAGTAGAGCTTCTTGCTATCATGCCGAGAAGTGTCGATTTGCCGACACCGGAGCCGGCGAATATGCCGACCCTCTGCCCCTTGCCTATAGTCAGGAGCCCGTCAAGCACCTTTACGCCCGTAGCAATCGGCTGTGTTATTTTCTGTCTTTTTATCGCATCGCTCGGCATGTTGAAAGCCGGATAGATGACAGATGATCCGATCTGACCCTTGCCGTCATAATCCCTGCCTATGCCGTCCAGCACCCTTCCCAGGAGATGATCTCCCACATATACGCTCAATTGTCCGCCCGATGCTATGACAGCATTGCCTATCTCAATGCCTTCCATCTCGTCATAGCATACAAGGGTTACTTTCTGTTTTTCGAGGCCGACGACTTCAGCCTGGATTATTTTGCCGTTCGTGAGAATTATTCTGCAGACTTCGCCTATTACGGCGTAAGGGCCGTATGACTCTACTGTGAGGCCGGTTACCTTTGTTACATAGCCCAGGAATTTAATTGGATCTGTATAATTTATTACGGAGTTATATTTGGTGATATCGAAAATTGCAGAATTACTGTTTGACAACCCCCCCTCCCATTACACAGATTCGCACAGATTTCCTGAAAAATCGGGTAATTTCAGGCGCAAATCAGATCAAATCCGGACATTCGGTATTATACCGGCGTATCTTCCTTTCCTTTGGTTTTTATGGGCATAAGCTCGAGTATCTTGTCCTCAATTTCATGAAGCTGGCTCGATATCCTTGCATCAAGCGATCCGAAATCCGTATCGATGATGCATCCGCCCCTGTCCACAGTCGAATCTTCAAGAACCTTGATGGATTTAACGCCTTCAACCATGTCTATAAAATCCTTTTTATGCTCCGAAGCCAGCTCAAGTTCCGAAAGATTGACACGAATTGCAACCTCTCCCCTTGACTTGAGCTTTCTCAGAGATTGAATCACATTGTTTATAACCACATTTTTCTGGGTTTCCGAAATAACCTGTATGACTTTTTTTGCAATCAGCAAAACAAGACTGATCATCTTCTGTTCGGTTGCGATGAATATTTCATTGCGCTTCTGTATGGC
>JBJKSS010000067.1:0-7204 GCA_046703745.1 Spirochaetota bacterium | reverse complement strand
GCCGTTAAGAGCGTACTTATCGAGGAAACAGAGCCAGTTGTAGCCGGAATGCTGGTAGTTCCTCAATGTTCCTCTAAAGCCGGCAGGCACATCATTGTTTTCAATTTTTTCAAAATCCTTCAAATTTTGGGCGATCTTCTTGTACCTTTCCGCCTCTTCGTCATTATCGTCGATCAGCCGGGAATATTCATCAAGTATGTACAGCTGTAGCTTTGATATTTTAAGCTTGCCCTGTTTGTCTATGCCGTCGCCGACAAGTTTTTGAAGCAGCGCCATGTTTTCTTTTGAAAGAAGGACATGGCTGTCATTCGCCTTGATGAGCCCCTTTGATATGAGGTCGTAGTCAATTGTAATTTCATGGCTGCCGTTTTCATCGCGGTAATTCACCTGCAGGTCAAACCAGTCGATGCCCGATTTTACACTTATGCCGATCCTGCCGCTTGAATTGGAGAATTTCAAAAGCTCGTTCTTGAGCCTGATGTCGAAACCGTTGTCGATTAACTTTTCGGCATAAGTCTTGAGGAATTCGGTAAGCGGTATCCTAAGCAAAAAGTCGGTTTTCCTGTCAGTGCTCCTGTACAGGTAAAAATTGTAATCATCGCCGAAGAGGTGCATGTAAAACAGATTTTTGAGATAGTTTGAAATTTTTTCATGCAGGTTTTCGCTTTTTTCAATTATTATGTGTTCGTCAAACTTCTTGTTAAAATCGATATAGAGCACATACCTGCCTCTCGCACTGTATTCAATCTGTATGTCGTCAAGATAGACAAGGAATAACTTGATTTCGGTTGCTTCATGGCCATGGCCGCTGTAGCCGAAACCGCTCTCATTCACCTCGAGAATGATTTTCGGAAAATCATTTATAATCCTGGTTTTGCCGTTTTCCTTTTCGATCCCTACCTCATCGGAGATGTTTTTATCTGCAACAAAATCATTCAAATCCCTTATATTTGACAAATTGAGATATTTGACCTGTGAAAAAAAATCATGTATGAACCTGTTGACTTTTGTTCCAGGTTTTGTACCGGCCGGCTTGTAGAATATGATCCGGCTCTTTGTATCGAAAAACAGGAGCACGTTGTTGTGGAATGAATAGTTGGCTATGGGTATTCTTCTCGACTCATGCTCAAGCACAAGCACCGGTAAATATACGGCGGATTTTTTTTTGATGTCAAAATCGCCTATGACGAAATCGATGATAACTTTGCCGGTTTCCCTGAATTCCGCCGGTATGGGCACCGATCCGTCATAAAAATATACCGGTATATTGTTTTTCGCGACATAGTCTATGTAGTTTTCAAGCCTGTCCTGGTAATTAAGCTTTGTCAATAAAATTTCAAAAAGCCCGGCCTCTGTCTCGTCGACTTTCTCAACGAATTTGTCCGGCGAAAAGGCCGTTATCTTGCCCGGCTCCCCGTTTTTTTTGATATACCGGCAGGCTAATGCGATATTGTAAATATTCCTTTCATGCCTGCCGTCATACCGGCTCCCGCCATTCTTAAGAATGAAAACGATTCTGTAGCCCGCCATGCCTGTATCGGTTTTTTTGCCCGGGCCGTATTTCTTGAGAATGCCGCCCAGCGGCGAATAATCATGGAAGTCATTTGTCAGTTCGTAGGTTTTCTCGCTTCTTTTATAATCCTTCCCTGTTTCCCTGAAATTTTCCTGTTTGACTTCCAGCGTCCTGTGTGCACCGAATTTTTCATAAAACAGGAGGGTTGCCGCAGCATGCTTGCAGCCGGTTTGATACGGACAGGTGCAAAGCGTTCTTACTATCCCGCCGTTCAAATCAAACTCTATGTCTGTCCTGTATTTATTGCCGCCCGAACCGTCGACAAATGAAGATATTTTCAGACCCTCCTGCACCACACCGGAAACCATGGAGCTGCTGAAATATTCCCTGCCCCGCATGTAGATTTCAGGAGAGAAAAAACTTCGTATTTTTACCGGATCAATCCTGATTTTGTCGATCATTCTGTACAATTATCATTTTAATAAGTTTATGAAAAGCCATTTTTTTGTAAAATTGTATAAACAAAACAATTCATTATGAAGTTACGGCTGATGATATTATAATATAGTAAACGGCAGGAGACAAACACTTCTGTAATCAAAGGGATTTTTTTATGGAACTGAAACACAAGACAAAAAGAAAGTTGCAAACCGGCAGGTATTATCCCCTCGGTGCGTCGGTTGAAGAGGGCGGAATCAATTTTGCGGTTTATTCGCAGAATGCTGCAGAGATTTATCTGCTTTTATTCGACAGACCGGACGGTGCGCCCACTGATATAATCAGGATAGAAACCCGCACGAAATTCATTCATCATGTTTTTGTGGAGGGGTTGAAAAACGGGCAGCTCTACGGATTCAAGGCTGCCGGTGAATATGATCCCGATTACGGTTTGAGATTCAATGAGAACAAGCTTCTGATCGATCCGTACAGCAAGGCTTTGACCGGTAAATTTGTCAATGTTGACAATCTGCTGTACGGTTATGATCCGTCAGCCGGGCAGGGGGACATGAAAATGGATTCACGCGACAACACCGCCGTTGTCCCCAAATCCATTGCAATGGCCGATGATTTTGACTGGCATGGTGACAAACTGCTCGACCTGCCGCTTGACAAGATAATAATTTACGAGGTGCATGTAAAGGGTTTTACAGCTCACCCGTCGAGCAGGGTCAAGAATCCGGGGACGTATCTCGGTTTTATAGAAAAAATTCCCTATCTGAAAGAGCTCGGCATCAATGCAGTGGAGCTGCTCCCTGTGCATGAATTTTATGTCGAAGACTTTTTGATGCAAAAAAAACTCACGAATTACTGGGGGTATAACTCCATAGGGTTTTTCGCGCCCGAGTCTTCATACAGCACAGGTATATACCCCGGCTGCCAGATAGATGAATTCAAGACGATGGTACGCGAACTGCACAAGGCAGGTATAGAGGTCATTCTCGATGTCGTTTATAATCATACATGCGAAGGCAACGAGCTCGGGTCTACGATGTGCTTCAAGGGACTGGACAACCCGACATACTACTGTCTCACAGGCACCCAGAATTCCCCGTACAGGTACTATATGAATTATACCGGGTGCGGCAACAGTCTTAACCTTGCAAACAATCCTGTAATCAGGCTCGTTATGGATTCCCTGAGGTACTGGGTCGAGAAGATGCATGTCGACGGATTCCGGTTCGACCTGGCTTCGGTGCTTGGAAGGGAAGAGGGCTATTTTTACAAATCGGCCGCTTTCTTCGATGCCATATCCCAGGATCCGGTCTTAAGCAGGATCAAGCTCATAGCCGAGCCGTGGGATCTCGGCACCTACCAGGTGGGAAACTTCCCGGTCGACTGGTCCGAATGGAACGGCAAGTTCAGGGACAGTGTGAGGAAATTCGGCAAAGGCGAGGGTGGAATGCTCCAGGAGATCGGTTTCAGGTTTACGGGCTCGGCGGATCTCTACGAGGATGACGGGAGAAGCGCGTATAACTCTGTCAATTTTATAACCAGCCATGACGGATTCACACTTAATGACCTCGTGTCATATAACCACAAGCACAACGAGGCCAATCTTGAAAATAACAATGACGGGACGAACGACAATAATTCCTGGAACTGCGGAGCCGAGGGCGATACGGCAGACAATAGCATCCTTGCCCTGCGAAAGCAGCAGGTGAAAAATTTTTTCTGCATGCTGCTATTCTCACTCGGTACACCCATGATCCTGGGCGGTGATGAATTCTTGAGGACGCAGAAAGGCAACAACAATGCGTACTGCCAGGACAATGACATAAGCCATTTCAACTGGGATATGGCAAGATCCAACGCGGACATTCTGGAGTTTGTCAAAAAGGCCATTGCCCTTAAAAAGAAATATCCTATTCTCGAGAGAAGAAAGTATTTTACGGGCAAGGATTCGGACGGCAACAGGTTCGCCGACATAACGTGGTTTGACGATAACCTCGATTCGCCCCAATGGTTCAATCCGGATTGCAGGACTATCGCGTTTTTGCTTGACTGCGGCGAGGAGAAGGCAGATGAGAAAGGAACTTTCCTCTATGTGATTTACAACATGGATTTCAATATTCATACCGTCAAGGTTCCCGATCTCTACGGCAAATGCATCTGGCGCAGGCTGGTAGACACGAGCAAGTCTTCGGGAAAAGATTTTAGCCCTGAAGACAGGGAAAACCTCCTCTCACCCTGCGATCATTACCAGGTGAATCCGAGAAGTACCGTTGTGCTCCTTGGCAAGCGGCTGTAGTGACAGCAAAACCTCTGACGGTCACCGTTTGTGACGTGCAGCATATGCTGACCGTTTTGTGAACTTAAATCGAAAATATATATATAAATCTCAACGGGAAAGAATCGCCCCCGAGCTCAAATTTTTTTAAGAATAAATTTATCACCTTCAAGCATATATTTACCACAGGCAGAAATGAAGTCGCTGTATTTTAATGACGGGTCTGGAATGAAAGTACCGTCCATAAGGGAAAAAGACTCTTCTGATTCCGGTCTTTTGTTGTTAAAGGTTATATTTATTGCATTGTGTCCGCAGTCGAGGTTGTAAACAAACAGCCCGGGGTGTTTTCCGATAATTTCAGGTAAAAAGTATTTATCCTCTTCAATAAATTTATTCTCTTCCATTAAATGAAAACTGAAGCCGCTTTCCGCTGTCTGGGGATCATAAAACGAGCTCATAACAAGAGGTGAATGATCACTCAGAAAAAAGAGCTTGTAAGAATTATTTAAGGTTGAACCACCTGTTCCGCTGTCTGTAAAAGAAAAACAGTCTGTGCCGTTAAATGTCACCGGATATGTAAAAGCATCATCACCAACGGCATATTCCCCGCCTGTTATTCTCACATAAGGCCTTTCTCCTATTTCCTTGATATAATAATATGATTGAAACAGCTCGAAATAATCCAGGATTGTATCATTTAGTGAAAAATCGACTGGAAAACTGAAAGCAATCTCGCTTATGCATGAATCATTCCATTTTTTACCTTTATATATTTCTTTAACCTTTATTTTCATGGATTTGAACCTAATCTTTTCAGGAAAGGTGAAAGTCTGAAAAAGGGGGGTGTCTTTAACAGCTAACAACAGCCCTTTTCCTTTTTCATTGGAAATGGCAAGAGATTTTATCCTGTTGTTGTCAAAGTAATATTTGATTCTGCCATAGCCGTTTTTTATGATCAGGCTCCCGATAAAAACCGGCTTTTCAAAAAATATTTCACAACTCTCACCAACGCCTCCATTTCCGTTTGTAAAACACCATGACTTCCAGCTTTTATCCATTATATTGCCCTCATCATAGGTTATATCCCGGTTTCGTTCAAGCCTGGAAGAAGCAGTCACTTTTGAGATGATTATTACATTATTTTTTTCTTTACAACCTGCAGCCGGAATAAGAAGAACAACAAGAAAGATTTTTGACAGAAATATCTCTCTGCTCATTATGGATGTTCTCAAATTTAATTTGATAAAGTTTATCAAAGTTAGTTTTAAAAAAATGAAGATCTTTTTCATTTTACAATCCTTCAGTATTGGTATTTGTCATATAAATATTTATTTTTTATTATTCAGTCAAACATTATTTAATCAGTCAACCGGGCACTCAATTATCGTAAAACGTCAATATATTAAAACAATACTGCATAGCGGTATTGAGTGCCCAATACATTATTTTATTACCCTCTATTTTTATTAAATGACAACATGGTATAATTTCCTTGCCAAATAATATATCAACCCCACAAAAAAATCAATGTCGCTTTCTTCATTTCGTTCTTTTTTTAAATATGAGCCGAATAATACTATCATTTTTACCTGCGCTCTGCTGCAAATTTGATTTAACAAATATTTGTTATTATCATATTTTTATCTAAATTTTTCATATACTCCTGTTTTTAACCTCATTCGTAATTTGATGAATAATTATATGACATCGTTCTGCATAGGCTGACTGTGATTCATCATTTAAACGACTTATGGACGTAAAATTAATTCAGCCATCAAGGTGAAAGCCCGATGAATCGCGGCGGAAAATTTTATATTTTTCTTAAAAAAGGCCGGGCAGAATAAATTAAATTTGATTTCAGGGCCGATTATAGTAAAATGTATTCATAACTTATGATAAAACCAGATAAATTTTTTATCCCTGTTTTCCTCCTAATAGCTTTTACCATTCATTCGCAGGAAATCATCGAAAAAAAAGACCCCAGGTCATTCGAAATCAGGGCAAAATGCACGATAGAAAACAACGGCCTTAAATTGACAAAAGTCATTCTCCTGTTTCCCGTTCCCCGGACAAACGAATACCAGGAAGCCCGGCTCGTCGATGCAGGCGGAGGCGAGACCCTCGACATCAGGCAATCAAACGATAAATATCTGCGGTTCATTCTTCAGGGGAATGACCTGCCGCATAACGGTGAAAAAAAGGTGGTCTCTTATGTTTTCAGGGCGACGGTTTATTCCATAAAAACCGACTTCCAGGAAATCACGAAAATTTATCCATATAATGAATCGTCGGCGTTTACGGGAAACAACGATCTTTATATTGACACGAACAATGAGGAAGTCATGAAAATTTCCGAAAAGCTCCGGGCGGATTCCAAAGACTATCTTGATTATTCCAGGAAATGCTATGAATATGTTGCCAAAAAATACAAATATATTAACCCCAACACCGGCTTTCACACGATAGGCGAATTGATTTCTGCGGGCGGAGGCGACTGCGGCAATCTTTCCCTCATATTTGTCAACCTGTTGAGGTGCAGGGGGATACCTGCAAGGCTTCTGGTTGCCAGATCGCCTGATAACTCAACACACGCATGGGCCGATTTTTATCTTGAAAATTACGGCTGGATACCGGTGGATGTGACATTTAAAAACGCCGACATGAGCGGTGATTATTTCGGTAATATTCCAAACGAATCCAACATGATCATAATGTCAAAAGACGTCAATCTCGAGCTTGAAAGGGAAAAAGGCGACACTGTTAAAATAAACATCCTGCAGAGCTATGCATACTGGTACTGGTGCTCGTCTGGAAGCGGAGAATTAAAAACAGATTTTCACTTTGAGCCGGTTAAATTAAAATAAGTAATAACCTCAATTTCGGATAAAAAAAATTGCCCTTTTTGAACCGCAAAGTTTATCTGTCCGGTTTTGCCTGTCTGAATTGCACTTTCAATCATCTAT
>JBJKSS010000066.1:0-3086 GCA_046703745.1 Spirochaetota bacterium | reverse complement strand
CTCCAAAAGTTCAGAGTTTGATCCGATTATCTCTAATAAATTACCGGCAGAAGAACCGATATTGAAGTTATCAAAGATATAGTTTACATAAACCCCAAGGTTCTTTATTAAGGAAAGAATCCTTTTATTTTCTCTAATATTTGAGTTACAAATCTCGATGTATTTGGCGAGATAATCCTCTTTTGTCATAAAAAGCTCCTTTAACTTTGTAATATATATAATTCATTGATGTACATAATATTATTGTATTAATAAATTTTTATGTCAAGAAAATTTTGTTAAAAAAATAATTGTTTTTTGTTTGATTTATTATTATATTGGACAAATGAAAGAAATATCGAAAAACATAAAAGAATTACGGAATAAATCCGGCTTATCATTAAGGGCTTTGGCAGAACATGTCGGAATATCCCATAACACGCTGGCAACTTACGAGAGGAATGACGTAGTCCCGACCGTAACCAATGCGATAAAAATCTGTGAATACTTCAAGGTTCCTGTTGAATACTTGCTTTATGGTAAAAAAGCAACTACTGATTTTAACGACAGTGAATTATTGAAGCTATTCAGAGAAATTGACGGATATGAGGAATCAGACAGAATCTTCACAAAGAAAATATTGAAAAAGATTATTAAAAATGTTAAAGGGAAAAATGAAATATTTGACAGTATTTAATAATCTGAAAAAAAATTAATTAAGGAATAATTAATTATGAAAGAAGTGGAGCTTGAACGTATAGCCCAAACTTGTAACGAATATTCGGATTTTTTTAAAAATTTTTTAGATAAAGAATTAGTCTTAATCTGTCATGAAAACGAATTGGACAGATTTTTTTTTAAACAGCTTGAGAAATATAGACCGAAAAAAAAAAGAAATCCCGGAAGAATGGATTAACTATATTGTTATGCAATTTGCAGCCACAAGAGTATTTACAAAATACGGAAGTTTTGAAAAATATATCAAAGGTTACATGGTAAACCATTTGAATGACGATGATAGGCAAAAGCTATTATTTCTTAAAAATAATAAATGGTTTTATTCTGTATTTGAGATAAGAGAAAAACTCGATAATAATTTTTTTAAAATATTCGACTTTGCCAAGAATACGATTTTGTTACTTCAATCTGAAGGAGTTGCCGAATTAAACAAGAGTGGGGCAAAATTATTCATGACACTTTTATATAATAATTCTGCCTGCTATCAGACTTTCGGATTGATTCATTTCTATAAAGGACTAACTGGAAATGATTTTAAATATTTTTCAAAGCTTCTAAGCTCCGAATATGATAATAATAACGACTATTCCGACATAATTGAAAAAAATCCTGTTCCTTTCTACTTGCTGTATTTATGCGCTAATGTTCCTATGGTTATGTCAAAAGGTGAAGAAATGGGTATGTATGGTTCAATTTATATAACCGATATAATTGAAAAAAAAGATTTTGAAAAGGAATGTATTATTGAAGAAAGGGATAATATAAGTTTGTTTAAAATAAAAAAATTAGACACTCATCCCCATTTTTCAAAATTTTATTATAATAAAAAAAATAATGAATTATGCGTAACAAGCCTTACATTGAGTGGTTATGAGAAAGCGATTGAATTGCTGAATGTTTTCTTTGATCTTGATTATAAACCTCAATATTCATGCACTCTGAATATGCGACTGGAGGCAAGAGACATATTAAACAAGGATTTTCCACCATCTAAATATGAAAAATTATTTGAGCAAGAAACAGAAAAAGATGATTCTCTTGGGAATATCAATAAATTAATTCAAGAAGTTACAGATGCATATAATAACGGGAAAGAATATAATATTAAGGAATTGGCAGAAAAGTATGGTGTGGATTATAACAATGCCTTGAGCTTAGAGAAATTCTTCAATGAAAAAATGAAAAATCCGATTAATGTTGAGGGTGGCTTGGATGGTTTTGTCACGCCACCTCCTGCAAAAAGAGGTGCTTTTCAATCATCATTTACAAAGAGTGATTTTTTTGTCTTTAACCTTGCCAATGAAGTAAAACATCTTATGCAGACTCAAATCAAATTAATGAATGACAATAAGTTGAGTATTGAGAATTTTGGCAAACACCTATTGATAGAATATGAAAAAATTTGGAATACTTCTAACCCGACATTGCTGCAATACACAGTTTATTTGCTAATAAAAAATGGCGAGAGATTCAAGTTTGCTTCAAGTTATGCAATTGAATTTATTAAAATCTTTGGGCATGTTTATTTTGATGCTCTGGATAAAAAAACAATCACTTTTTTTGTCAAAGATTTTATTAATAAGTTATTATTAGCAGTTTTATATAAATACGGATTAATTGAAATAAAAAATTTCAAAGAAAAAAGTATCGAGAAGTATTTAGAAATCAAAACAACTTTATTATTTAACGAATGGATAAAATTAGATAAAGGATTTTAAATTTTATTTAAAAAAAGAAAATAAAAAAACAAAACAAATTGTAATAAAAATTGTAAACAAATCTTGACTTTCAAAAAAATATAGCAAGAAGAGCCCCCATATTTTTTTCAAGGGGGTTTAATATGGTTACATTTTCAGTTCCTTTAAAGGACTCCAAAAAGGGTTCCTTCTTCGAGTTCAACGTTGACGGAGGCTCTGTGCTATTCGCAGGTTCAAGACACGAGGCTATACCTCTTCAGGTCTGCAAGGACCTTGTCGGCGCCTTCGGCTCTCTGGGCTTCTCCTTCTTCACAGGATGCGCAAGCGGTGTTGACGAGAGTTTCCGTAAGGCTTTGTCTTCATCCAAGTACAAGGATCACTCAACTGCCGCCTGTGCGTTCAGGGACAGGGCAAAGAGGATAAAGGAGATTCGTTCCCTCTTTGTCGTTCCTCAAGGCTTACCGCCAAAGGTCGCACTTGCAAAGCGCACCTTGTGGATGACGAGCCGCTGTTCGCTTCTTGTTCTCTTTCCCTTCGGCTGCATTTCGGCTTCGCTCAATGCACAACCTGACGACAGTCAAGCTGACACGCCGGAGATGGGCAGAGGTTCGGCGCTTGCCTTCAAGTCTGCAATCTACAACAACAAGCCGGTGTTTGTTGTAACAAACACAA
>JBJKSS010000065.1:0-5076 GCA_046703745.1 Spirochaetota bacterium | reverse complement strand
TTATTTGCCGTTACCGGTTGCCCGGTGCTTCACAGCAAGAGCCCGTTTATCTTCAACACCATTTTCCAAAAAATGAACATTGATGCATTTTATACCCGTCTTGCGGCAGCAGATGCCGGTGAAGCCGTTGACTTGTTTAAAAGTATCGGCTTGAGCGGAATGAATGTAACAGCCCCATTCAAAGAAGACGTTATGCGATACCTTGATGAAACAAGCGAGGAATCAAAAATCATCGGCGGCGTCAACACTATTGTTTCGTCAAACGGTAGATTATGCGGATTCAACACCGATTATATCGGCGTTTATGAATCATTCTTGAACCAGGGCATAAGACTTGAAGGACAGCATGCCATAGTCATTGGTGCCGGAGGAGCCGGCAGGGCGGCTGCTTACGGATTATTGAAAAACAATGCAAGGGTCACAATTGCCAACAGAACCCTCGCCAGGGCAAAGGAAACAGCGCTCAAGCTCGGCTGTGAATATTCCGGCCTGGACAATCTTGAGAAATTACTGCAAAGCGCCTCGATAGTTGTTTCATCACTGTCAGGGGATGCGGATGTCGTTGAAGAATCCTGGCTGGATAAAGAACACATTGTATTCGACGCAAATTACAAATCTTCAAGACTGATCGAAAAAGCAGCCGCAAAAGGATGTGTTATCATAAAAGGCGAATCCTGGCTGTTAAACCAGGCGCTGCCTGCATTCAAACTGTTTTTTGGAACAAACCCTGAAAAATCGGCCACTGACGGTGTCCTTGAGAGCAATCTTAAAAAAAACAAAAAAAACCTGATGCTGCTTTTTGGAAACAGTCTGATAGACCGGGAAAGCATAGATATCCTGGCGAAAAAGATAAATTATAATATAACTGAAAAGACTGACATTAAAATTACAGATGAAAACAAATTGATCATTGCTGATTCCAAAACGTTAGCCACTATCGAGCCTGACAACATTTTATCTGTATTCATTTACTCGGAAAAAACAGACAAAAAACTTGCAAATGAATACTTTAACAGCGCCCACCTGGTTGTTAATGGCGACGGCAAAACAGGCAATGAAATCACGGGAAAAATAATTTTTGAATTTGATAAAATATAATACATCTGCGATAATCGGCATGCTGAGTTTGCAGAATGCATGTGCTTTTTGTAATACCGAATATTTCTTTGGTATTACAAAAAATTACAATAACATACAACTTGCAAAAACCACAAAAACCAACAATATTAAAATTATTGCAACTGCAGCGTAATTCACAATGAACCAAAACCGGCGAGAACTGATAAACTTATTTTTTATTAAAATAATTATAATAATAAGTATAAGTCTTTCGTCCTTCGAACAGAATATCCTCATAGAAATATTTTCTTATCCTGGAATTAAGGGATTCATAAACATTTTCCGTAATATCCAGGGAATTCAAAAAATCAATATGGTTTTGCAGATGAACGGCTGAATTTATCGTGTCTGATGTTATAAATTTTGTATTTTTTTTAAAATATTGAATACCGCCGTCATGGATTGTTATTTTTATATCAAACATTTCATACAGGGACAATGCTTCAAAAATAAACAATTTAAGCTTGTTCAGTATCAAAATGGCGGATAAAACGGCGCTATTGATCCTGTCTCCAAAATAAAACACAAACATCCCGTTGTAATAGTTCCAAAAAAGCTTTTTCCCGCCCAAATTTGAAATTATTACCGAAGTATAATCTTCTATTTTTTTCAAAACATTATCCAGATCTTCCTTGGTATAAACACTTACATCTTCCTTCAATATGATTGTAATCATCAAAACAGTCATATCATACTGCCTGTTGTTTTCCAGTTTATCCCAGTCATACTTCGAAGATATCTTTACCGGTAAAAAATCAAAGGACTCATCATCTATTCTTTCTTCCATATTATTCCGGTTTATTACAGCAAATGCATCATTCAATATTTCGCTGAATTCCTGCGGCGTATATTTATGACTGGAATCGATATAATCCCGGGCATCATTCTTCATCCACTTGACGGCCTTTTTATAATCCGGCTTTTCCGATGAAACAATATAAAACGGGGCATATTTATAACTTTCCATTATGTCCCTGTACCTGTTGAAAATATCCCTGGCAGAGGTTTCTTCTATAATAATCAGTGCACCTGTTACTTTTTGCGGCGGCAGAGGATCATCAATATTAAAAAATGAAAAAGAATAATCACTCAATTCATTTTTTATATGCTTTATAATTTTTATAATTGAACTGTCCGGTTTGGAATAAACATTTATGCTGATATCTTTAGTTTTCATGACCGCCGGGTTTCCTTCCAGAGTAATAATTAAAATAATATATGCTTGAATCCTCAATATTATCGATTGGCTTGAAAAAAGACTGCAATGAAGGATTTATTGACTGCATTGCAAGCCTGCTTATTACAAGATTTGCCGGAATTGCATAATTTTTTTCATACTCCTTGACTCTTTCAATTGCCTTTGATTGTATCAGATTAATGTTATTCCTGAATATTGCCTTTCCCGGGTGTATTGCAGCCCTGAATCTTATTTCATTGCTTAACTTGTTATAAACAGCGTTGTAAAACGGGATATCGAGAAAAAAATCGAGTACTGCAAAAACAGCCATATTGATGGCATCTTCGCCATAGAATGCTATTAATCCCCCGTCTCCCTCCCAGGTCCATATCCTGCCGTCCCTTTTTATCACCTTGATTTTAAGTAAATCATGAAAAGCCTTGTATGTTTCGGAGATATTGATCCCCTTGTTCTGCCTTACTATCCTGGAATTTTCCACAATATCTATGGAAGCAAAACAAAACGAATATTCCTCACCCTCATCAAGAATCCCCCAATTGAGCAGGGAATTATTCCTGTCCGTTAAAATTATCTTCCTCAAAGACTTGTCATAGATATATCCTAACTTGAATAATTCATAAAGGAGGCCGGTGATATTGTATATCGGGGTCTCATAACCGTCAACCCCAAAATAATTCGCATTAATCACCTCGGTGATATATTTATTGAAATTTTCCGTGTTAAAATAATAATCGACTGAAATATTGGCGGCATCACCGGATTGAAGCACCATTTTATCTGAAATGCCGGTTATTTTGCTGAAATCAAAATGCGGATCGAATTTTCGGATAATTTTCCCGAGCATCCTTGTATCCACGGAATTTGATATACATTCGGTAAATATTTTTTTAAATCTTGATTTAAAAATCAACATTATGTCCTGATAACAATTTGCTTATATAATATATTATTTTGAAATTTAAAAAAAGAAATTTTTGACAAATAAAATCTTTTTTTACCAAACATTCCCTAAAAAACCGGCATTATATGACAAGTTGAAAAATGAAAAAAACACAGAAAAAACAATCAATTAATTTCGCTTAAATTCGTTCAATTGTTATATTTTTGATCGACTTCTTCCCTTGACATCGTGCTGAAAAAATTCTGCAGCCCGACATCGGTAAAAAACCTTTCTATATTGCTTGAGAAATCATAAATTATCATCTCTTTATTTTCGGATTTTGCCGCTTTTTTTGCACTGACAAGACTTCCAATGCCGGTCGAATCAATACCGTTGACTTTGCCCAGATCAATAGCTACGGCCTGTTTTTCTGAATAAAACAATGGGTACACTTTTTCCTTGAATTCCGTTACCGAGTCAGTTGTTAATTCTCCGATTAAAGAAACATATGTTACATTCTTACCTTCGGTGATTGTAATCTGCATATTAGGCTCCGTTGATATATATAAATTGGTTACTTTTATTATATAAGCTAATTTATAAATGTCAATAATTAAAATTTATATTTATAAAATTTAGATATTACACAATCAAATTATTGATTTTTTTTAAATAATTTAAAAACTTTAACAAATTTATAGTTTTTTAAACAAAACAATCATCAAAAATTAACCTCATGCCTTGACAAAACAATATTTATTTAAATATAATTAAGTCAGATTCCGAATTTATATTATAAGCCAATAATAAAACTGAGGGAACATATAATGAAAAAATACTTTTTTCTGTCTTTTTTGGTATTATTTACGCTAAATTTTCTCTTCGGAGAAGAAATAAAACTGCTTGTAGTAGAAAAAAAAGGCACTATTGATCTGAAAGACAGGGACGGGAAATACAAAACAACCAAACTGAATGATATTCTTCAATATGGCACAGAAATTATCACCGGGTTTCATTCCGATATTTCCATAAAAATCGGTGAGGATTCATATATAACCATAAACCAGCTTTCGAGTGTAAAAATTACCAATGTGCTGGTCGACAGCAAGGCTATCACAACGACCCTGACACTGGATTACGGATACCTCGTTATTTATGCCAGGCCCATAGGCAGCATGGATAACCGCATAATTGTTTCTATCAACCGGAGCAATGTGGAATTCAGCAACTCGGGCGGTGAGATTTACATGAGAAAAGACAAGGGATCGATCATAAAATCATCAAATGGCACCATAAAAATAGGCACCAGACTTGTAAAGACATACTTCATAGGCAAAAATGAAACCTGCGCGATCCTTCCTACCGACGTGCTGATAGAGAGCGACTATTTTTTGAGGAAAAAAATCAATGTAAAGGCCAACTCGATTTATGAGGATCAAAAATCACATGCATTCCTCGATTATATATTCCAGGATTATACCAAAAACGTTGATACCAACGATTATTCCGACCAGGTCAGACCGTAATCATTCCATATCATACTGATCCTTATTCTTGTTGACTTTCCACCTGAGATAATCATCGTAAATTATGGAATAGAGGTAAATATCGCAAAAATTTCCCTTGTTATAGACGGCCTGCCTCAATCGCCCTTCCTGCATTGCGCCGAGCCTGTCCATGAAATTTATAGTCTTTTTGTTTTCCGTATCAACCCTTATTTCAATGCGGTTTATACTGAGCCTTGTAAAAGCATATTCCAGAAGAAGATAAACCGACATTTCAGTAAACCCCTTGTTCCAGTATGACTTGTCTATGCAATAGCCGATCTCGGCGATACGGTTTTTTTTATCGATGTTCTTGATTACCGCAACACCTATGA
>JBJKSS010000064.1:0-5476 GCA_046703745.1 Spirochaetota bacterium | reverse complement strand
TAGATTAAAATATTCGTATTCTTTCTCAATTAATTCGTTCGGTTCATTGCCGAATTCGTAAAATTTTCCTCCGAGATCCTTCAGTAATATGACAAAGAACGCCCTGCTGTGCGTATTAAAATACCTGTCAAGCAAATCGATGAATGAATGGATCAGATTCGTTTTTTCCCTGGCCGCTTTTGATAAAAATACCAGGCAGCGCCTTATTTCATTTGACCTGTAGGCATTCCGAAGCTTGACGAATGGCACGTAAATATTTTTCAAAATCGGGGAGATTTCATAATATTTGTACGGCGGAAGTGTTTTGCTTTCAAGCGCGGCTATGTAAGAGCTGACTGCAAGAGTGTCTATTGCATTGAGGTTTTCGAAAACCCTGAAAAGATATATCACTTCGGGCTTTTTCAAAAGTTCGCTGTTCTTAATTTTTATCAATTCCCTTGATATGAGGCTGATGTCGTTAAGTGGCTGCAGGATATCGATGTGTATGGTATCGATGAATTTGTTGTTTATGTAATCCGCGAATTTATATGAAAAAACAGACAAAAACGACCTGATAATATCCAGGCCGGTTTTTATTCTTGTATTGTTTCTGAATGCAAAAAGATCGATTTTCAGGTTGTTAATGAATCTGAAATACCCTTTTTCATGTTTTCCGGATTTCAAATTTTCGGGTGTTACTGCCTGTTTGATAAGGGGCTGATGCCTGAAATATTCTCTGACATTTTTTTTTGAAGATTTATCCTGATCTGTTTTTTTTACATTTTTATTGATGGCAGCTTTCTTTTTATTCCTGGTTATTTTGCCGCCGGCATCCCTGAATTTGTTGAATTCTTCTTCAATCTCGTCATTGGACAGGGTGTATAATTTCAGTTTTTCCCTGACCTTTAAAATTTCATCTTCATTCATTCATACTTACCTTACTTTTAATGATTCTTAACTTATATAATAGCCATTTTACATAACATTATCATTTTTTTAACAAATTTTTTACCATTATTCAACACAAATGTTCGGATTATCGGCGGGGAAATGCATGCAGGTTTTTACTTACGAAATTTTAGGGCAGGTAATTTTTAAGTATTTTTCAACTAAAAAAGGCAGGATAAATCCTGCCTTTGGTGTTCCATTCTGTCGGTGAAGGATTCGAACCCTCACAACAAGAGCCAGAATCTTGGGTGCTACCATTACACTAACCGACAATTGTGATTGGCATATAAAACCAAAAATCCCGAATTTTGTCAATTGTTATCTTTACTTTTTTATCCCGCTATTTTACCGCTGAAAATAGTGATTGTTCAGGATGTTTTTTATATAATGGTCCATGTTGTAATCCATGAAAAACAAACCCGCCGCCTCTTCATAGTCCCTCATGACTGTGCCAGAAGTTTTGAGTTTAACAAGGTAATCCGGGTACACGGCATCCTTTGCCAGCAGAATGCGTTTAAGAGCCTTTTTGAAAGGCTCACTGTATGATGTCTTAAAATTCAAATCACCGAAAAAATCCGGCAGTTTGCCTGTCGACTTGATGAATTTGTTCAGCGCCCTGATTCGTTCCATCCTCTCCCTGACTTTTTTCAAACCCTCATCGCCAAGGTAATAGTCATCGAAATATCTTATGCCTCCACTGGTGTAATCAAGGATTTCAAAACCTGCTGTAACAGAGGCTTTGTACCCGCCGGAAGTCTTGATAAAATCCACTTCACCGGTTGCAGCAGCCTCTCCCTCTGTCCAGCCGTTGGGCCAGTTGGTGATGAAATAAAATTTGTCGATTGACAGTTTTATGTCTCCGTTTTCACTTTCTGTTATGTCACCTTCAATCTTGCTCCAGTGAATGAAGGGCGAAGTAATAATGCCTTTCAGTTTGCCGGCATCATTCTTTCGGATAGTCAAGGTTGTAAATGCCTTTTCTGATTTTAATCCTTCCCTTTTTAATTTGTCCCTGGAATTAATTTTGGTCACCGTTGTCATGCAGCCTGCCGACAGGGTCAACAGGATAATCGATACCGCAATAATGATTGTATTTTTTCTCATGGTTTTCCTCCTGTTATTTTTCAGTAACTGATCGTTATTCCTGCAGACGGCATGAATGTTTCGTATGCCATGGGGGTTTGGGCTTCTACATTACCATTATATTTGTTGACTTCCAGCTGTCTGTCGGGATTGTAAAATACCGCAAAAATATTGTCGCATGCCGCATATATTTCCATCTTTACTTTAGATTTGGGGAAATAAAAATGAAAATCAAGTTTGAGGCCGAACGGCAGGCTCACCGCTGTCCTGTTCGTATCGCTGTATTTAAGTTCCCTGGCGTATATTTCCATCAAATCACCGCCGTTGGAATAAGCCTGTATCTTCTTGCCGCCGTATGTGTTTTGCAGTATCCCGCTGCATACCCCGAAATTCGTGCTTATTGTAAACCAGTCCAGCGGTTTGATGTCCAGCACAAGGTTCATGCTGTGCCATCTGTGGTAAGTCGGATAGTACCATGTTTTATTCGGGTCCCCGATATTGCCCGTGTTCATGTCTGTTGAAAAATCTACACCGTCACTTGTCGGGTTGTAAAACCTCGCATATATGAATGAGTATGATATCCACCCGTCAACATACCTTGAAATTTTTCTTTTGAAGATTATATCGAAACCCGCAACATGGCCGTACCCGTCGGAATGCTGCTTATAGTGATAATCGTTGTTATCGTCAAGCACCATGTTGGTATAAAACCTGTTGAAATAATACTTGTAATATCCCTCGATCTTAAGTTTGAATCCGAGCGGGAACATCGCTTCCATGCCAAGGACATTGCTCTCGACCTGTTCCTGCTTTAACTGGTAGTCGTTTACCGGATCATTCACATCATACCTGTAATTCGGCATTTTGGAGTACATCCCCGCTCCAAGGCTGAAGGTAATGTATTCGAGGTACTGAAGATTCCTCACAGGAGTATAGGCTATGTAGAATCTCGGGTTTGCGACAGGATATGTAAACATGTGCCTTGCTGTTCCATTGTATGGAGTAAACAGTGTGGAATGATCGACCCTGCATCCCAGTTGTATTTCGAGTACATCGGGAACCGGATAGAAGGAAAAATTGATATAGGCATTGGGGTTGAGTTCGTTGAGATTGTCGTAAGCCGTGCCTTCCTTTACAGATTTATTCACCGAACCATCGAAGTATTTGCTGTGATAATCCAGATTGATTATGTCATATAATAGTCCGAAACCGGCTGACATGTAAACCTGTTTGTGAAGCTCGAAATCTGCATCGAATCTTGACTGTACCGTATTGGTCCTGTTTGTGTAATAACCGTCCTCTTTTATATCAACATCGAATGATCCTGATGTGCCGTATTCATCATTGAAAGCATCCGAATATTTTTTTTCTCCTTTTTCAACGCCGGCATATCCGTCTTTTTCAGAAACGAATTCATAACCTGCAAGGAAATTCAGGAGTATCCTGTCATTCGGAATTATTTTAAATCCGGTGAACCCTATTGCATTGTAATTTTCATTGTAAAATTCGTCATATATATGAATGCCGGATTTTTTTATGTCCATGCCGGTCATGCTTATTCCGTCTGCGCCGTAGAACCCCTCGATGAACCACTCGAATTTGTCATTGGGCTGCCAGTACCATTTGAGAAGGGAATCATAAATATATGGCGACCTTGTCACCGTCATGCCCTGAGCCCTCCAGATCGGCCCCATGACCGCATCAAGATATGTCACCCTGCCGCTTATGAGAAAGCCTGAGGTTTTGCCGGCCGGTATTTCAACCTTTGATTCGAATGATGATGTCGCTTCCTTGAAATCAAACCTTAAGCCCCTGTCAGGGGTTATTGTATTTACTTCCAGGAGCCCGCTTGTCGCCATGCCGTTTTTTACGGAGAATACGCCGTTGTTGAATACCGCAGAATCAACGAGGTTGGGATTGAATATCGAATACGAATTGCCCCAATAAAACATTTTCCTTACTATGAATCCGTCGAGGCTTGCAATTATTTCATCCGATCTTCCGCCCCTTACAGAGAGATCGGTCTGAAAATTTGCAGAATAGCTCACGCCCGGCATTGATTTTACCGATGAAACCACGTCTTCCATGGTGCCGCGCATTGCAAGTTCCTTGATGTCCTGCCTGTCAATTAGGAATGAGGTGCCGACCTTGTCCTTTTTATTGTAATAGCTTTCCTCGACGACGAGCTCCTTGCCTTCCAGCACGCTCTGTCCCTGCATTGACATGTCAATCTCGTTGATCTTGCTGAAATCTTCGATCAGTGCCTTTTTAGTTTCATAACCGACGAGTTCGCAAGTAATGACGAGTTTTGATATTTTATCATCGATTTTTATTTTTACCGATCCGTCCTTGTCTGTAAAACAGGGTTTTTTCAGGGACGGGCTCGTGACCTTTACGCCTTCGAGCGGGATATTGATATCCTTGTCGATGATTTTCAAGCCGATCTCAACAGCATTGAGACAGCCGGTAATAAAAATCAAAGCTGTAAAAACAATTAATAATTTTTTTATAGACATGATTAAATAGATTCTCCTTTCAATGTATGTTTAAAAATGATCCGCTGATTATGATTTATAAAAGCAAACCGTGTGCCATGATTGAGAAGAATTATTTGCGGGCTTTTTGTATCAATTTTGCCGATTTGATCGGCAGTTATATTTTAATTTTCACTTTAATAAAAAAATATACTTTGCATGTAGGTATTATTTCTGACAGGTCAGGCATAAATGCATAAAAATCAAATTTAATTCTACTTTCTGAAAATTTTGTGCTATCTTTTATATATAAATTAAAGTTAGTAAAGTTTAAGAACAGGTTATATCGATAATATATGCATTCAGGTTAATTTTCAGGGGTATTTTAATGAAAAAAAAGCTTGTTTCATTCCTGTTTTTGCTGGTAAATCTTGTTTTTTGGGGCCAGCAGAATGAATTTTTTATCGAATTATCCCGGAAAGAGCTTGCCACTTTCAATGACGGGATAACCCTGATGCGCATGCTTTACAGGGAAAATGATAACAAGGCTTCATTCTACGATAATATACTCTGGGCCGCCGAAAAAAAACTGTTCAGGGTTACCATTCCAATTACATCTGACAAGATTAATCCTGTCTTGACCAGGGGGGAGCTGGCTTACTGGATCTGCAAGATTTACAATACAAAAGGCGGTCTGGTCAACACCGAAAAAGTCAGCAAATTATCTGCATTCAAATTATGTGTCGATATCGGCATTCTTGACAGGGGTAGGGGGGAATACGACTCATTCTCGGGCCAGGAGCTGATCGATACATTCGCATATCTGGATTATTATGTAAAACATTACAACATTAAACCCAGGGACGGGCAGTTGGAAAATACGGATAATTACAGCGGTCTTCCCGAATGGAAGGCAGAGCTGTACAGGGAACTGGATGAGCAAAAGGCCAAAGAAAAGGAAGCGCGTGAAAAAAGAAAACAGGAACGGCTGG
>JBJKSS010000063.1:0-6219 GCA_046703745.1 Spirochaetota bacterium | reverse complement strand
ACCTTGTCCCCAAACCCGCCAGAACCGCAATTAAAAAAGAAATTACGGCTACGACGAAAGCTGTCAGGGGAACGAAAAAACTTTTTTGAATATTCTGCATAAACTTCCTCCTTAGAACAGGAAGGATACAAATATTATGTGCGGTATGTAAATTATTTAATTCTTCTTTTTAGTGACCGATTTCCACTTTTTAGGAAAAACTCCGATGTATAATGCCCCGGCAAACCGCTTCTTAAAAATTTTTTATAGAGGTATTCCACATCGGACGGGAGGTCAATGTCACGGTATTTTTTCAGCCTGTGAATGCTGCAATGATTTTTCCTTAAAATCGAGACCGTTTCCTTGAAAACCGTATGCGTGCTCCAATCAATCCCTGCGAAAGCATCCTCAACGAATGAGTCTTTCCCGAACCCTATGAGGTAGTAACCGCCGTCTTTTGAGGGGCCTATAACAACGTCGTTGCGCCCAAGTGCATCGAAGGCTCCGTTTACAACGGCAGGCCCGAGCTCCGGGATATCGGTACCGATGATGAGAGCTTTTTCATATCCGGCCCTGAATTGATCCGCAAGTGCATTCTTCATTCTTTCACCGAGATCGGAGCCGAACTGCACAATAAACCGGTAATTGCCGCCGAGCCAGCCCTGCATATCTTCGGCAGAATGACTACCCTGTGCATAATAGAAAATTTTGTCAGCAGGTATATTTTCCGTCATAGAAATTGTGTCCGAAACGAATACCCTGTACAAACCCGCAGCAAAATCATCTCCGAATCCGGCGGCGATCCTTGTCTTTACCTCACCTTCCCGCGGATATTTAAGAAAAACAACTATGCAGTTTTTATTCATGAAGCAACAATAAAAAAAATATGTTTAAAATTCAACTGATTAATAATATTATGTTAATTAGATGGTTCCTGGTGAATAATTTGTGATGGTAGACGCAGATCAATAATGGTAGACGCAGGTCGCGACCTGCGTCTACCATCACTGTGCCGGGGTTGACCAATTATTCATCGGGAATCAAATAATTTACTTTTTGGGATAACAACAGTTGAAGGCATTGATACTCGCGGCATTGCTGGCGGCATTCTTCATCATGGAAACTGCTTTCCCCTTTTTCAGGGGCAGGAAATTAAAAACAAGATTGATCCATTATCTGAAAAATGCGGGATTCGGGTCGTTCAACGGATTGTTGGCCATTTTACTCTTCACCTACCCGCTCAAGCACCTGTTTGATTTTATCAGTGAAAAACACCTCGGGCTGTTAAGCATCATCGAACTCCCGGTTATTATAAAAATCATCGCAGCGGTAATTTTGTTCGACCTCTGGATGTATGCATGGCACCTTGCGAATCATAACGTGACATTTCTCTGGCTGTTTCACAGGATGCATCATTCGGACAACAGGCTCGATGCGGCAAGCGCGGTGAGGTTTCACACGGGCGAAATACTTATCTCAGGCGTTTTAAGGTTCCCTGTTTATCTTCTGATCGGCATGTCGCCGGAAATGATAATGATCTACGAAATTTGCTTCGCAGCATCGACCGTATTCATCCACGGCAACATCAACCTGCCGGAAAGAATCGACCGGGTCTTAAGAATAATTCTCACGACTCCCAACATGCACAGGGTGCATCATTCTGACATCTACGAGGAGACGAATTCCAACTACACGAATTTCCTCTCATTATGGGACAGGCTCTTCGGGACATTCAGGCTGAGGGAAGATTATTCAAAGATCAATCTCGGGCTGAAGGAATTCAGGGATGAAAAAAAACTCTCCCTCGTTGGAATGATAATTACGCCTTTTATAAAAATAAAATAATTTATACAAAATAAATGAAAACTTGCAAAAAATCCTGTCTGGCATTATCATATATAAAAATATTTACAAGGAAAAAGTCATGAAAATTTTCAGCGTCTTTTTTTCAATTGCAATTGTCGTCCTTCTCTCCGGATGCACGGGCATAAGGCCGAAAGACCTTGGAGTGAAGGCCGGAAGGCTCAAAGACTGCCCTTCGAGCCCTAACTGTGTATCAACACAGGCAAGCGACCCGGCGCACAGGCTCGAACCATTAACCTACACAGGCACGAAAGAGGAAGCGATGGACAGGCTCGTAAAGGTCATAAACTCGATGAAAAGAACGAAGATCATAACGCGCACGGATGTTTATCTCTATGCAGAGTTTACAAGCAAAATAATGCGTTTCGTCGACGATGTGGAATTTTACATCGATGATTCAAAAAAAATCATTCATTTCCGTTCGGCTTCAAGGCTGGGCTACTCCGATCTGGGCGTAAACAGGAAGAGAATGGACGACATACGCAAATTGTTCAATCGCTAAGTAAAGTTTCTTTTTTCATTATTAATTTGAATTGGATCGATTTTTAAAGTATATTCTAAGTATAATACGGCATTCAAAACCGGCGGGGAAAAGCATGTTTAGAATAATTTATGATATTTTGTCCTTCATCCAGAACAACCTGTATATCAGGATAATAATCGAATTCCTGATTTTGATCCTGGCGGTACTGATAAATTTTTTCATCTACAGGATCACTTCCGGTATAATAGGTAAAATAAAATCCTTGAAGATACACCTGAAGATATTCAGGAAAAGCCGGCTGAAGAATATTTTCAATGAAAAGTTCATCCCGAAATTAATTTCCGGATTCATCAGGATCGCAAGACTCACATTGCTTTTATTGACATTTTATTTTTATGTCATTACCCTGCATCACATACTGCCTGAGTTTATAAGCGCCAAAACGGGTTTCCTGCTTTTAAAAATTTATTTCTCCGTCATTACGGTATTTTGCCTTGTCATAATCCTGAAAAGGCTGAAAGCAATAAAAAACAGGATCACCGGGAGCCTGGAAAAGCTGAAGGGCAAAATTTTTTTCCCCATAAAAATAGGATCATCCGTCCTGTTTTCCGACAGCCAGCTCGTCACATTCACAAGGTATACGATAAACATCATTTATCTTGCACTTATCCTGCTGTTGTATTATTTCAGCTTCCTCATTTTCATAAGTTTTTTCGAGGTGTTCAGGGTATTGAAGGATTCACTGCTCAATTTTATCATGGATCCTGCTCTCAAATTCCTCAGAACAATAGCCGGGTACATACCGAGCCTGATATTCATAGTTTTTGCCGTTATAGCGGGCAGGCTCCTCATCAAGATCAATAAAAAAATCTTCAGGGAAGTTGAAAAGGGCAACATCAGGCTGCCGGGTTTCCAGAAAGACTGGTCATCCACCACTCACAAGATCATCCGCTTTTTCATAATAGTGATAATGATAGTAATCTGCTATCCGTACCTGCCGGGTTCAAACTCCGAGGCATTCAGGGCGGTATCGATTTTCCTCGGCATCCTCTTTTCACTGGGATCCGCATCCGTAATAGGCAATATCCTCGCCGGAATAATTTTGACCTATATGCAGGCATTCAAAACCGGGGACAGGGTGAAAATCGGCGACACTTTCGGCGACGTGATTGAAAAAAATCTTCTCATAACAAGGATAAGAACAATTAAAAATGAAATCATCACCATTCCCAATTCACTGGTGACAGGCAAGCACATAATAAACTACAGCTCAAACATGCTACAGGAGCCCCTTATAATTTATACATCCCTGACCCTTGGATACGACATCCCGTGGAGAAAAATACATGAACTGCTCATTTCTGCCGCAAGAGAAACAGACGGGATTCTCCAGGCACCTGAGCCGTTTGTCCTGCAGAAGAGCCTGAACGATTATTCAATAACTTATGAATTGAATGCATATACTGACAAACCCGGAACCATGGCGGTTTTGTATTCCGAGCTGCATAACAAAATCCAGGACAAATGCAGGGAAGCTGGAGTGGATATACTCTCCCCCATGTACGCGGCTGTCCGCGACGGCAATAAATCAACCATCCCGGAGTAAATTCCTGATGGCGAATTTTTTTAAAAATTTCATTGTCTGTTAAAATTATTATTGAAACCTTTGGAATTTTTTATTATTAATTAAATAAGAAGGGAATGAATATGATCTTTTTATGCGAAATTGATGAAACATCCAATACCTTTAATATCGAATTAAGGCTCGAACCTGCCCAGCTTCAACAGAATCCGGCGGATCTTTTATCAAGGATTCTGCTCTTATCAAGGGACATAACGGAAACACATCTTGCGTCAATAAAAAAATCCGGCAAGATCCAGGGGCAGGACAGGATCAAAATAATAGAAATGCTGGACAGCATGTTCGTTAATCTTGCCGTGTTCCGTGTTTTTATCATGGATGAAAAAAAATTGAATGACAATATGAATCTGAAAGTTCCCTTTGAAATGAAAATGAACAAGTTTTTTGCCCGCGGCAATATCGACATCAGCGTGATGAAGGAGCTGAAAAATTTCAATGATCTCTACAATCAGATCATCAATACGAATTTGATAAGGCTGTTGTCCAAATTCAAGAATATCAATGAAATGGACACAATTAAAAGTCTTGATGATCAGACCGTTATTGATTCACTGGGGCTGCTGGATGATATTTTTTATCATTGCCTGATGTTGAGATATAACATCAACAACTGTCTTATAAATAACTGATTACTGATTCTGTTAATTCCGGCAAAATCAAATTAATTAAAAGAATATCTAAAGGCGATTATATGGGTGATAATGGAAAAAAAATCAGGGTCTGGCCCGGCAGTCCCTTCCCGCTGGGATCTTACTGGGACGGACAGGGAGTAAACTTTGCCGTATTCTCCGAAAATGCGGTAAAAGTAGAGCTCTGCCTGTTTGAATCCGCTGAAAAGAGCGGCGAATATATCCGGATAAACCTGCCTGAAAAAACGGATCAAATATGGCACTGCTACCTCCCGGGCATCCAGCCTGGCGAAATTTACGGATACCGGATTTACGGCCCCTATGAACCGGAAAAAGGGCACCGTTTCAACCACAACAAGATAATACTCGACCCGTATGCAAAGGCGATTTGCAGGAAAGTAACGTGGAGCGACGAAATGTTCGGTTATAAAATCGGCGATAGCTGCGAGGATTTGTCCTTCGACGGGAGGGACAATGCCGCATTCGCACCCCTTGCGGTTGTCGTGGACAACAGGTTTGACTGGAAAGACGACCGCCCGCCTAAAATACCGTGGAACAAAACTATAATCTATGAAATACATGTCAGGGGATTTACCATGCTCCATCCCGATGTTGACGAAAAACTGCGCGGTACATATTCGGGACTCGCCGCCGATGCAGTTATCAGGTATCTCAAGGAACTCGGCATAACATCGGTTGAGCTGATGCCCGTGCATCATCATATAGACGACAGGCACCTGACAGAAAAAGGGCTCACAAATTACTGGGGCTACAATACGCTTGCTTTTTTCGCCCCGGACATCAGGTATTCTTCATCCGAAGATCCCCAAGAATGCATCAATGAATTCAAAAAAATGATTTACGCATTTCATCAGGCAGGCATAGAGGTCATCCTCGATGTCGTGTACAACCACACGGGTGAAGGCAGTCAGATGGGGCCGACAATCTCGTTCCGTGGCGCGGATAATTCTTCCTATTACCGGCTCTCACCGGAAGACAAAAGATATTACGAAGATTTTACCGGGTGCGGCAACACTCTCAACATGCAGCACCCGCGGATCATACAGATGATCATGGACAGCCTGCGCTACTGGGTGCTTGAGATGCACGTGGACGGGTTCCGCTTCGATCTTGCAAGCGCACTGGCGAGGGAACTGTTTGAAGTCGACAAGTTAAGCTCCTTTTTCGATGTTATATGCCAGGATCCGGTCATATCGCAGGTCAAACTCATAGCCGAGCCATGGGACATAGGGGAAGGCGGCTACCAGGTCGGCAATTTCCCGGTCGGATGGACAGAGTGGAACGGCAAGTTCAGGGACATAATGCGCCGCTACTGGAAAGGCGACGGCGGCATAACCGGAGAATTCGCAACGCGCCTGAGCGGATCAAGCGACCTTTACGAGTCAAGCGGCAGGCGCCCCTATGCAAGCATCAATTTTATAACCTGCCATGACGGGTTTACGCTTGAGGACCTCGTGAGCTACAACGGGAAACACAATGAAGCCAATCTTGAGAATAATACCGACGGTGCGAACGACAACCACAGCTGGAACTGCGGCATTGAAGGGCCGGCAGATGACGAAGCCGTCCTCGAATTACGAAATCGCCAGAAACGGAATTTC
>JBJKSS010000062.1:0-2784 GCA_046703745.1 Spirochaetota bacterium | reverse complement strand
ACATTCAAGTGGGAAAAACCGATTGACCATGAGTTTGGTCCGGGATTGTCGATCTTGATTTTGACTGTACCGTTTTTTGAAGTGCATTCTCCCCTGCCGTCATCATTGGTCCAGAAAATCCAGCCTTCCAGTGCCCTGTGGAAATCACCGTTTTTCAGAATGGTCTTATCCACCGATGATGTTTTTGCAAATAAAAAACAGGAGATGAATAACAGTGTAAATATAAAGCCGAGAATAAATAAAATTCTGTTGAGATGATTATACATAGAATAATCCTTTATTTATATAATTTTTGAATTATTTTAATAAATCCGGGGGCATTAATAAAGTTATCTTTTGATCAGAAAATAAAAATTCAGCGTTTTATCATGAACCGGGATAAATTACCTATTGATCAGTCTTGATAAATATTTTAAAGATTTTTTAAAATCTCTAGAAAATTCATCAAAAATTTAATAAAAATGATTATGATATTAAGCATATTTATAGGAGGAGTAAAAGCGGATGAATAAAAGCACACGAATATTTGTTGTCATAATGGGCATTTTAACCGGATTCGGCGGGTTGGGACATGGCATAGCCGAAATTATCCAGGGTAATAAACCGACAGTCGATATTGGTACCAGAATAGGCGCGTTTTCCATAGTGCCCAATTATTTATTAACAGGAATACTGGCCTTTTTCTTCAGTATATTAATTGTAATATGCACGATTGGTTTTATTCATAAAAAATACGGCTCATCAATCTATTTATTGCTGTCAATAGTTTTATTTCTTGTCGGGGGAGGCATAGCTCAAACATTGGGAATTATAATAACCTGGCTGGTATCGACCCGAATTAATAAACCATTAACATTCTGGAGTAGTATAATTAAAGCTAACAGCAGAAACATGTTAGCCAGGTTATGGCTGCCGGCAATGATAACCGGATACACGTTACTGTTAATTGGCATCGGTATCTGGCTGATTTTTACTCCTCCGGGAATAGTCCACAAGATAAGTTTTTATCATTACCTCTGCTGGACGTCTTTATTATCGGGATTAATCTTCATACTGTTGGCAATTGTATTCGGATTTGCAAGAGATATTAAAATGAACGAGGGGAAATAATCAATGATATTAAAATATTTGCTCATTTTACTCGGGTTGTTTGAAATAATTTCAAACCTGATCCATTTTTCAAGGAAAACGGTCAATGCAATCGGAGAGTCAGCCAAAAAGCAGCATCAAGAATTACCACTTAATCTGCCGAATATCCATTTTTTTTATAAAGCGATAATTATGCTGGTATTTGGGTTTCTTTTTCTGATATCCGGATCATTGTCGTTTTTTAATATGCCTTACTCTTCATTGGCTGCCCGGATCGTAACGGTTTGTTTCGGTTTATATGGGATTATTCAGGCCATAATTTACAGAAAAGAAATAAAAGTCTGGCCCGCAATGGTTGTGTATAATATTCCGTTATTGATTTGTATTTTTATTAAATAGGGGAATACTGTAATGAAGCTGTTTGCAAAGATTATTCAAAGATTGATAATAATAGCACTTTTCGGAATTATCATTTTTATTTCTGCCGGGCATCTTGATTACTGGCAGGGCTGGGCAAATATTGCAGTTGTCATAATAATGAATATCGTGACTGTTCCCAGGATCGGAATCAGCGAGGATCTTTATAAAGAACGGGATAAGCCCGGCAAAGGAAGAAAATCCTGGGACAAAATAATTTTAGCCCTGGCATTTCCCGTTTATTTTGCCTTACTTTTAGTCGGATCACTCGATTCCGGGAGATTTCACTGGTCGCCTGAAATGAATATTGCTGTTGGAATCTCAGGCATTATATTAAACATTATTGGTCTGGTTTTATTTGAAATTGCAAAAAGACAGAACCGCTATTTTTCTTCTGCTGCAAGAATTCAGCATGACCGTGGACAAGCAGTAGAAAACAGGGGGCTTTACAGATTCATCCGGCATTCCGGGTATATGGTAATTTTTGCCTGATTGAGTAATCTGACTTTGCAGCGGCGTGGAAAAAGGTAATGAACCTTGATCGTTTCGACCTCGCCTTATCTTAGCATATATTACTTATGCCGCCCAGGTTTGAACATTAAACTACATCTACATTAATGTAGTCTTGCCATATTCCGTGCATATTGCATTTCAGGGTTGCGACCAGTGAAACTTTTTTGCCTTTCATGTCTTCAGGAAGCACTACGGAAAATTTTGCTTCGGGCTTAAGATATCCATTTGAACGGAAAACTGCTGTTCCTGCCGGTTCATTTCCTATATCAAGCTGCAAATATTCAATCCAGTGCGCCTGTTCCATAGGATGAAGGATCTTGCCTATAACAATGCTTACATCAAAAGCCTCTCCGGCATTGACTTTACCGGGCGCGGTAATGACCGGTATGTGCAGTTTTTCCAATACCGTTTCATTTTTGGGATTCTTGAGCCTGTTAATTTCATTGAACAGGTTTTTGTCCACTTTCACAGGAAAATGTTCTTCTGCAAAACCGAGTCCTCCGGCCAAGGCAGCTGCTCCTGCGCCCATGATGGCTTTCTTTAAAAAAATTCTTCTTTCCATAATTTTTCTCCTGCCTGAATCTATAATCTTTTAACATTGCGTTTATCGATCCGGTGATTATAAACCAGGCTTTTTAAATTTTTTAAACATTAAAAGATAGAAATTATAATAATTTTTATCGATTTAAATTCAATCACTGTATTCTACTTTTTTCCGACTTTTTTCTTCATATTTGACCGGCATGGGAAAATATATGTATAAGA
>JBJKSS010000061.1:0-2669 GCA_046703745.1 Spirochaetota bacterium | reverse complement strand
GCCCGAAGAGTATTCCACCCTGATCGAAATCAAGCCGTTTTATACGGATAAAAAAACGGGCGCGAGGGTAATTCTTCTGCCTTCGGAAAAACTCGGGCTGCCGGAAAAATACATGGAACCATGGGGCGGATTCAGGCAAAGGGTCTATGTCTATAAAACGCCGGCAGGTGTTATCTGGGGAATCACTGCAAGGATCATCAGGAATTTTACAGAAAAATTGCATTAATTTTTTTAATTTTTGTAAAGGATTTTCATGACAAAAGCGTTTAATATATATGAGGAGCATGCCATGAATAAAATATTCTCACATTGCAATGAGCACAGTTATCATATGGTTTTAACAACCGGATTGAAAAATAAAATTGAAGGTTTGTCAAATGTACTTGGCAAATCATTGTCCGATACTTCTGTCTACATTATTGACAGGACTTTGAATTTTTTCAAAAAAATTCATTTTACAGCGGAAGAATCTCCCGAATTTTCAAATTATCCGGCTGTTAACTGGGATGCAGAACTGCGTATTAATTTTGACAGGGTGGTTTACAGGAAGATCAAGCATCTGGCTGATACGCATATGTCGTTCAGTATTGCGTTAGTTGTGAGGTGGTTATTTAATTATTATTTTGATAATTTGTATGATCTGGAGTTAAAAGAGGAGCAGACTGAGGAAATAGAAAAAATTAACGTGGAAATCGAAAAGCTCGAGCATTCAGTAAAAAAGTGGGATAAGAAAATATTAAATCAACAATTGGTCGGAAAATTTCACTATTATCTTACTTTTAATGATAAATTCAGCATTACGGGATTTAATTTTTTGCCTACCGGCTAAAATTTGTTAACATATAAAGTTGTTTTTAAAAAGTGTCATTATATTTTTAATTCTATTCAATTATTATTATGGCATTAACATGTCTTCGTCTTTCTTTTCCCGGGTGCTCAAAATAAAAAGTAACCATCGGATCGCTTTTTTTAAAAAACATAAAAAAACCTTGACTTATGGACAATGAATTTTGTATTATGCAACAATTTATTCGCGTGACGGCGCAGGAGGTAATTATGGAATATAATTTAGATAAACCGTTGGAATTTGACAAAGATCATCACAGATTGAAAGCAATTCCGGATCAGTTTACCCTTGTTGATTCTCCAACGGGTCAGTATTACAGGAATATATTCCCCTATTCGGAAATACCAAAAATTCCGTTTAACGACAGATTTGTTCCAATGAATACACCGGCGGAAATCTGGCTGACTGATACATCCTTCAGGGACGGCCAGCAGTCTAGGCCTCCATACACCGTAGAACAGATTGTGGAACTTTTTAAATTTCTTCATGAACTTGGCGGTGAAAAGGGGATGGTTAGGCAGACCGAATTCTTTCTTTACAGCAAGAAAGACAAGGAGGCTGTCCGAAAATGTCAGGAGCTCGGTTACAAATTTCCTGAAATCACAGGATGGGTAAGAGCAACAAAATCGGATTTTCAGCTTGTGAAAGAAATGGGGTTGAAGGAAACCGGTATTCTTACTTCGGTATCCGATTATCATATATTCAAAAAATTGAACTGGACAAGGAAAAAGGCCCTTGATAATTATCTTGGCATTGTCAAGGATGCTCTGGATGCTGGGGTCAGACCAAGGTGTCATTTTGAAGATATAACAAGGGCTGATTTTTACGGATTCGTAATTCCATTTGCAACGGAGTTGATGAAACTCAGCAAAGAAGCCGATGTGCCTATCAAGATCAGGGCCTGTGACACGCTTGGGCTCGGTGTACCCTACAGGGGGACTTCTCTTCCAAGATCTGTTCCGGGAATTATTTATGCCCTGCAGGATTATGCAAGTGTTCCTTCCCATCTTCTGGAATGGCATGGGCATAATGACTTTTACAAGGCCCTTGTCAATGGTGCGGTGGCATGGCTCTTCGGCTGCTCTGCAATTAATTGCACAATACTTGGTTTCGGTGAAAGATGCGGCAATACGCCGCTTGAAGGCATGGTTATGGAATACTGCCAGATTGCCGGACATACCAATGGTATGAAGCTTCAGGTAATAACCAAGATCAGGAATTACCTTGAAAAGCATGCAGATACGATTATTCCGAATAACATGCCGTTCGTTGGCAAGGATTTTAATACAACAAAGGCCGGTATCCATGCTGACGGCTTGATGAAAGATGAGGAAATTTACAATATATTCGATACAACTAAAATTCTTGGCAGGAAACCGGAAGTCATTATTACAGATAAATCCGGGGCAGCCGGCATTTGTGCATGGATAAACGTGTATTTTAACCTGGACAAGGAAAATGAGATCAAAAAAGACAATCCGGCAATAAAAGTAATGAATGATTGGATTATAAAAGAGTATGATGAAGGCAGGATCACTGGAATTTCCGAAGAAGAGCTTATTGATCTTGTTAAGAAACACCTGCCGCAAATTTATAATGACATGGTTGTTTCAAAAACTCTTCTTGAAATAAAAACTAATGATTGAGTGATCTTTAATAATTAAAATTATAAGCCGCTTCGGAAAATGATGCGGCTTGTATCCCCTGAGTAATTAGTGGGGAATTTTGTAAAAAAAGTGAATTTTTTTTAAATTAGAGTATTAATAAAATTCAAGAAATGCTACATGATTATTAATGAACACCTGCAGCAAATGTCTGGAAA
>JBJKSS010000060.1:0-7810 GCA_046703745.1 Spirochaetota bacterium | reverse complement strand
TGTATCCCGCCACTGGTTTTCTTCAACCTGAACAAGCCTGTTGGGATCGCCTGCATATTCGCTGTTCTGGTAAATATTACCGTTTTTATCTATGACAAAATTGTTTTTTTTGACCTGAATGTAGCTGCCGTCTTCTTTAAGTACCTTGTACCCGTCTTTTGTAACAAGGTATCCGTCCTTGTCAAGTGTAAAAGAACCATTACGTGTGTACCTTTCACCTTTTTCCGTTTCAACACAGATGAATCCCTTACCGTCAAGGGCAAAATCAAATTCATTATCGGTTTGTTTCAAATTTCCCTGATCAAAAATGGTATAAGATTCATTCAATTCCACGCCGGTTCCGAGTTTACCGACAAAAGGCATTTTATCATAGCTTCCCAGAGGGAAAGTAACCAGGCCGTCATCCGACTCACGCCTTATCTGTATATCGGGGAACGCCTTTAATACCGCCACATCTTTTTTATAACCGGTAAGATCAACATTGGCAATATTATTGGAAATGATGTCAAGCCTTGACTGCATCACGTTCATTCCGCTGGCACTTGTAAATAAACCTCTGAGCATAATTCTACCACCTTGTTTTATTTATCGGATAAAAAAATATTTTGTTAATTGTATTTTAATATGTGTTTTTTATAAAATTTGAATTTTAAATTGATTTTAAATAATTTTTTTATTAAAAAAAATAATTTTTTTTCTGTTTTACTTGATTTAGATCATTAATTATATATAATGGCTTAATTAAATAGGAGGAATTATGGCTAGAATTTATCTGGTTGATAAAGACTATAAGGCTGATGTCAAAGTATTTGAAGTCAATCATGATTACGAGGCCGACCTTTTATATCATATCGTTGACAAGGATCATATGGCTAAAGGCGATGCCTTGTGGTATTATGTGGACAGGGATTATAATGCCACGTGCAAAATTTTTTGCGTCGATCATGATTATAATGCAGATCTGAAAGTTTTCAGGGTTGAAAATGATCATGATGCAAAATGGCGCAACTCACACAAGCTGCAAAATAAATTAGGATAGATTTTGATGTCTGATACGGAAAGAATAATTAAAAAATTGAATCTCAAACCTCATCCGAAGGAAGGAGGGTTTTTCAGCGAAACCTACAGAGCCAGAGAGATTCTCGGGGAAAATGCAATACCTGATGGATATGAAGGTGACAGAAACATCAGTACATGTATTTATTATATGCTTACCCCGGAAACTTTTTCTGAAATGCATATTTTAAAGTCTGATGAAATTTTCCATTTTTATCTTGGTGATCCCGTTGAGATGCTGCACCTTTACCCTGACGGCAGCGGTAAACGCGTTATATTCGGCCGGGACATCCTGCATGATATGGAAGCGCAGATAATAGTGCCCAGAAATGTCTGGCAGGGGGCGCGTCTGGTTGAAGGCGGTAAATTCGCTTTGATGGGGACAACCGTTGCACCCGGATTTGATTATTCGGATTACAGGACAGGCAACAGAAATGACTTGATCAGCAGTTATCCGGATTTCAGTGATATGATTATCAAACTCACCCGGTAATTCATAAGGTGCCTCTTCTGAATATTACGGTTTCGAGAGTATAAAGCAGTATTTTCATGTCGAGTATGAAAGATATATTATTGAGGTAATAAAGATCATAGCTTAATTTTTTATTCATATTTTCAATTTTATTTACATAACTGTATTTTACCTGGGCCCATCCGGTCAAACCTGGCTTGACCAGCAATCTTTTTTTAAACAGCGGGTACTTTTTTATTATTTCAGATATTATCTCGGGTCTCTCTGGTCTTGGCCCGATAAACGACATGTCTCCTTTCAGTATATTTAACAATTGCGGTATTTCATCGATATGGAGAGGCCTTATAACCCTTCCTATAAAGGTTATCCTTTCATCATCCTTGTCCGTAAAATATCGTCGTTTCATGCCTTTTTCGTCATTCATTGTTTTGAATTTGATTATTTTGAAAATTTTGTTGTTAATGCTTGATCGTTTTTGGTAAAAAAAAATTTTACCTCTGACAGTTATTAAGGTCAAAATGCAAGTGATTAAAAGCACCGGGAGCAGGATCACAAGTAAACAAAGCGATATTATTATATCTCCGGCCCTTTTCAGAAATTTACTGTAGAATGAATTTAATTTATAAAAAGAAAAAAGTTCATAATGGCTGTTTTTTATTATTTCGGAAGGCAGGCTTTGATCAAAATATTCAAACATATCTATCAAAGTATAGATTTTACCCCCCCTTACTTCATAATCATCAATAATTGAACGAAAGTTTTTGGGGTAATTACAGTCAGTATCGATTACAAGATAGTTGTATTTTTTTATAATTTTTTTTAATCTGTTTCCTTCGGTATCATTTAAGGGCCCGGTCAGTTTTACGGGAAACCATTTTTCATATTCTTTGACAAGGTTAATCAATAGCATATAATTATTTTTGGCGCCGAGATATAAAATTTCAACAGGCTTGCTGTTTTTTAAAAAAGCGAAAAGATATTTGTTTATAACCGAAAGAAAAACAGGGATCACGAGGAATCCGGCGAAAAAAACAAACCTTGCGAATTTTATCTGGGTAAAATAGAAAAATGTTCCGAAGATTCCCATGGAAAGCAGGGAAACAAGTATGTTGGAGATAAGGGATTCTTTTATATAGGAGAGCTTGTTCAACTCGTATATTTTCAGGGAAATACTGAATATGATGATAACAAGTGAATAAAAAATGAAAAAGAATATTGTCTGAAAATCGATTATCCTTCTTTCGATACCTGCAAATTTGATCCATGAATACCTGAGATTGAAAATCAGCATAAAACTCAAAAAGGAAATAATGAAATTTGAAGTAATAAAATGAATCCTGTTGAATCTGAACATATTAATTTTTAAAAAATAAATTCAATTTGAAGGCATTATGCATGCATGAATAAAACAGGGATATCTGGTCCTTGAAATAGATCATTATGAACATGAAGGCCACATACAGGACAACGGCAATAATTATGCCGGGATCTTTCACGACAAGTTCTTCAGGAGAATCCCCCTTGCCCCTGCAGAAAATAAGATAAAGGTACCTGAAAAGTCCGAATAAAACGAACGGCACCGAAAAAATCAGTGTGCTTACATTGAATTTACTTATTACTGCCGGATCCATTGTATAAAGGGCATAACTGATCCCTGTAATTGCAGTGGATATTATTATCATTATTTCCAGGAATTTTTTATTGTAAAGCTTCAGGATATTCCTGTGATTAATGGCGCCTTCACCGAGTAATTCCAACTCATGCAGCCGCTTGCCGAAACCGATTATGAGGCTTATTGAAAATGTGGCAAGTATGATCCAGTTTGTAATGTCAACGTTGATTGCAGTCGCTCCTATTAAGACCCTGAGACAGAAACCAACAGCTATGATAAATACATCCAAAATGACTATTTTTTTCAGCCATAAAGTATAGAAAATATTCATTAAAAGATAAACAAGCAGTATTAACAGTGATGAAAAATTTATGAAAAGAGAAATAACTATGCCAGCAGTGCAGAAAGCAAGGCCTTTTATAAAAGCAATACCCGGGTGAAACTTACCCGACGCAATCGGCCTTAATTTTTTTTTTTGGATGAGCCGAATCCTTTTCAAGATCGATTATATCGTTGAAAATATAAACAAAAACCGATATGAATGAAAAACTTACAAATGCGGCAAGAGTAAGGAGTACCGACTCAGGATCAAAAAGTTTTATTGCAAAAAAAAGGGGCGCAAGTATGAAGAAATTTTTTATCCAGTGTTTCAACTTGATTAATTCCAGCATTGTTTTCATGATTGTTCCTGAAATATATTTTGCTCGTATTTTGAATTTCTTTGAATATATAGCATATCAAAATACAAAAAACAATTGTACTTTGGTATGAATTTGTCAATTAATGCAATGAAATTACTTGTCGATTTTAACGATCAAGTGTATAGAATACTTTTTCATAAATTGAATTCAGATAGGGAACCGTTTCTTTTTTATAGGCATCATAAGCACTGTTAAGATAAATATAGGCCATGTAATAATTTTTTTTGTAATAAAAAATTTCCCCGATGTAATATGACAGCCGTACAAGCAGCTTATCCGGGATTATTTCTTTTAGCAGATTTTCCATGATTGCGAGAGCCGCATCATAATTTTTGCTGCTGATATTTGTAATAATATCTTTATATTCGGGAGCATAATCAGTTGTTGTAAAGATTTCTTCATCGGGCAGCATTTTGAATTCAAGGCTTTTGGTTTTTTCATCCTTCTGTGCTTTTGTTTCATCGTAAATATCCCTGAATTTGATTTTATTGTCATTTATTATTTTTTTTACTTTTTTGTTATAGGCAATTTTTACGGGATTTTTTAAAATTTGAGGATCGAGGAACATCTTGCCTGTAATCGGATCATCTTTCAGTGACAGGAGGGGCAGGGGGATGAAAGTGTCTATGGAAAAATCCTGAAACAGCACCGTGCGTTTGGTTATGGAAACAGGCTTTGATGTGTAATTCACATCCTTGATGAATGTTTTTTCCGCCTCATCTTCGGGAAAAACAGCATAATAATAACCGATATTTTCTACCGGCTGGTCAACATATGATAATGCATCGATCTCTACCGATGCTATTTTTATAGAATCATTCAATGCCTTTTCATCTTCAATGGGCTGAGTGCTCCTGTATATATTGATTTTTTTTCCAACTTTTGCGGTGCTGGAATATTCCCATTTTATAGAAATGCTTGTCTCATTGGATTCCACCGAAAGTTTCTTGAATTGTATGGCGGCCGCTTTTTCAATTGCAGCGGGTTTCATTGAATAATTGCGGTACGGGATTAAAACGGTATTGTTCTTGTTTGATTCTTTTTCGGTTATGATAACGGCATAGTAATACGAGCCCTCCTTCGAAGGAGAGTCGATATATTTGTCCTCACCGTTTGTAAGGAGGGCTATTTTTTCGCTCTTAAGCAGCTTGTCCGCGGAGTCGATTGCGCTGTCCGATCTGAATATGGTTAGGTTATCCTTGAATCCGGCCGGGTTTTTCCACTGAAGAAGCACCTTTTCGTTTTGTGCCTCAACCGAAAGTTCGGAAACAAAAGGGGCGATAATTGTTTCATCTGCATATAATGAAGCCGTTAATGAAAAAAGCAGGATCATTAAGAATTTTATTTTCATAATGTACATTTTCGGTAATATAAACCAATAAAATTTAATGAATAATAAAAAATAAATTCCTATTCAAATTGTGCGATTGTTATGTCCTGGACTATATAATCGTATTCCTTGTCATTCAACACGAATTTTATTTCATCGTTGACCTTTTTTTCAAGTAAATTGGATCCAAGAGGCGATTGGTAAGAAATTATGTTCTCTTCAGATTTTGATTCCCAGGGGCCCAGTATTGTGTATTCCAGGGTCTTGTTTGCCAGTTTGTCCAGCAGTTTGATCCTTGTACCGAATGTTATGGAATCTCCCTTGATATCATCCCTGTGAATAATGGATACCTTTGAAAGATCGTCGAGGAGTTTGTTGAGCTTGTTTTGCAGCAATACCTGCTGTTCCTTGGCAGCCTTGTATTCGGCATTTTCCTTTAAATCGCCCTTTTCCATTGCCCAGCCGATTTCTTTTGAATTCTGGGGTATTTCAACATCCTTCAGATAAAACATTTCCTTCTGCATCCTGTCGAAACTTTTTTGTATTGTAAGGAGCCTGTCGGTTTGTTTAACTTTGGTTTCAGTATCGAATTTCAGCACCTTGTCCGTGTCGATGTCGGGGAATTTTTCTGAAATTTTGTTTTTGATCTGGATCACGTATTCGCCGTCAAGCGATATGAGCTCGTTGATAACAGCATAAAGCCTTTTTGAGAATTCCTCGTCTGAGGATTCTATGTGCCTGATCAAAAGATTGTCCTTTATCAGATAATCCTTGAGCTGTTTGGACAGCCTTTTGTTCCTCTGCATTTCCATTTTCAGGCCGATATTCTTGGTGGCAATTTCAACCAGATGTATGATTGAAAACAGGATATTGTCGAAATTCAACCCGAGTTTTTCAATCAGCCTGTCATTCAATGCATTGGTCACCAGCCAGAAAAATGTTTCATCGTATTCCTTGTACCTTGAGATTATGTCCTTGATAAGTTTTTCAACTATTGAAAAATCCTTGTGGGTCAGTTCATCATAGATGAATTTATTCGGGTACTGGTAGAAAATTTTAATGAAAATATCGATCCATTCTTCAACCGATTTTTTGATATTTACAAGGTAATCCTTCTTGAAATCCGAAAGGGACAGTTTTGCATATATCGCAACCGGGTCATCGACCGAGTCGAAAAAATCCCTGAAAGAAAAATTAATATTCTGTTTTATGAATGAATACTTGTTTTTTACATTGGACAACAGGAGGAAGGATATTATCGTCTGTTCGTTCACATTGTTCAAAGTATTGAGGAATGTCGAAAAATACGACAGCATTTCTTCCAGAAAATCGGGATCAGGATCGGTATTCTCAAGATAATCCATGATAAGGCTGAATCTCTGGTTGAAATCTTTTGCGCTTTTGAATGCGCTTAATGTTTTTTCCTCGAATGTAACCGGCTTGTCCTTAACCTGGAACACATTATCATTATTTTCGGCTATTCCGAATTTCGGGTCCGTCTTCAGTATTTTCCTCGCTTCAGCCCACCATGAATTCCACTTGGATTCTGTCATGATGTCCGGTACGAGTTCATCCTTGAAAGTCTTCATCGTTGCATTGTTGTTGTAGCTCGATATTATCGTTTTTAATGCCCAGGGGATATCCTCGAGAACCTTTGATTTCAAAAGATCGATATTTTTGAGTTTCAATATCCAGATATGATTCTTCGGCAGTATCTGCAGTGAATTCAGGGCCATTTTAAGGGACATCTTGTGCACCTGTTTTGACTGGAAATTGATCGTGAATACGTCTTTTACCACATCGACTATCCTGCCTATGCCCCATGCCCTGTGAAATACGAAATTGTTCTTGTCGAATACAATGTGTTTTTCAAAACTGTCTATGGCGTCGTGTATGTTTCTCCATGAGCCTTCAAGGTTGCTGATCTTTATGAATTCCTCAAGCTGGGAATGATTTGCATATTTGTTCCTGTAAATCTTGATTATTTCCTTCCTGCAGTAATCGTCTGTAGGCGATTTGTCGAGTATTAATTTCAATATTTTAAGGCAGGCGTCATAATCGTTGACTTTGATGGTTTCTTCATAAAGGATCTTCATTAACTCTATAGATCTGTCAACACTGAATGTTTTTGTTATTTTTTTGTCCAGGCCGAAGAAATACTCATAGCCGATGCTTTCAAAAGTGAGGAGTTTTTTCCATAATTCTTCAACCTTGATGTAATTTTTGTTGAGAATATACCTGTTCAGCGCTTTTTTATAAAGCTGTATGGCTTCTTCTGTTTCCTTTTTTTCATCCTTGATTACGGCGAGGTTTACAACAATATCGGCTTCCTCAAAATCCACCTTTATCAGCCTTTCCCATAATTCGGGCAGCATCTCCTTTTTGTTCAAATTGTTATAGGTTGTGATTAGAGTCCTGATAACGAATTTGTCATCCATGTATTCAAGGAGCTTTTTGCAGATATATTCGACTATGTTCCATTTAAGGTTATCCGTGAAAATTTTCAAAAGACTGTGGATATTGTTGAAGTCGACATTGTTTTCCTCAAGCTGTATTATTGAGGAAATGTAAAGTGCAACGATCGAATTCTTGTTGTGGGTGAGATATTCGTTTGTTATTTCCTTTATGTTCGTGTAAAT